>NZ_JBHXRU010000178.1:0-6095 GCF_042716255.1 Streptomyces sp. NPDC058662
GTTGACGTGTTTGTTGTTTATATTACAGTGGCCGGGGCGGGCTAATAGCGCTTCCGGGTTTCGGGAGCGGAGGGGGGGGGCGTCGAAGTGGCGGGGCGCCCCCTTCCGCATGCCGCCCCCGCGCAGGCCGCCCCCGCCGCCTTCCGGCCGCGCTGTCGGACCCGACTGGCATGATCATCACCTCAGACCGTGCCACCAGGGGGAGACCATGACCCACAAGCCGACCACCGCCCGCCGGGCCCTGCTGACCGGAGCCGTGGCCGGACTGGCCGGAGCGACCACGCTGACCGCCGCCGGCAGCGCCGCCGCGGCGCCCGCGGCCGCACCGGACCGGTTCGACGTCAAGGCCCACGGAGCGGTCGGCGACGGCGCCACCGACGACACCGCCGCCGTCCAGGCGGCCCTCGACGCGGCGGCCGCCGCGGGCGGCGGCACCGTCTACTTCCCCGTCGGCAAGTACCTGGTCAAGCCGACCCCCGACCGCCCGGCCCTGGCCCTCAAGGGCGACGGCATCCGGCTCGCCGGCGCCGGCGCCAAGGCCGCCACCCTGGTCAAGGGCGGCGACGGCATCCTGCTGCGCATGTCCGGCAGCGGGCCGGCGTACTCCACCGGCGCCACCCACCGCCGCTACTGCGCGATCGAGAACCTCGGCTTCAACGGCAACCGCAAGACCGGCCTGCTGCTGGAGCTCTACTACAACAACAACTCCTACTTCCGCGACGTCTTCATGTCGTCCAACAACGACATGTGCGTGGACGCCGTCGAGTTCTGGGACTCGCGCTTCTACAACCTGGTCATCGAGGACTCCACCGGCACCACCGGCAGCACCACCCAGCCCAACATCTGGCTGCGCAACGCCTCCTCCGCCACCGAGGGCGCCTGGGGCCACAGCAAGGACAACATCAACCAGATCCACTTCATCGGCTGCCGCCTGGAGGCCTTCGGCACCGGCGCGCTGTGGATCGGCCAGGGCGCCGTCACCCTGAACAACCCCAACGGCGTCTACCTCACGGACTGCAAGTTCGAGACCTCCCGGATGCGGGGCGGCCCCCACCTGAAGGCCGACGCGGGCTGCAAGCACGTCTACGCGACCAACATCTACTGCTACGCCGGCGACTTCGCGGAGGGCACCCCGGCCACCGCCCGGAACATCATCAGCTGGGCGGCGAGCTCCAGCGCCCTGGAGAACGTGGTCATCGCCAACCGGGACAAGGCGACGGTCAACGCGGGCGTGGCCCTGTACTCGGGTCCCGGCTCCACCGCCGTGCTGCGCAACGTCGTCGGCCTCTACGGCACCGCCCCCACCGGTACGCACCTCTACTACGAGCAGTCCTCCACCGGCGACTTCCGGGTGGAGAACAGCTACGGCACCCTCGGCGCGCAGGCGACCGGCACGATCCCGGTCAAGAACGCGCCCAACCCGCCGCTGCGGCTGGTCCCCGGGCCCGTCACGGACGCCTCCTTCACCCGCCAGCCGCTCGACGGCACCATGGCCGTGGACTCCGTGAACAAGCGGCTCTACATACGCGTCGGCGGCAAGTGGCTCTGGTCCGCCCTCAACGCGTAGCTTCCCGCCGCGACAGCGCCAGGGTGCGGTGCGCCGCCGCCACGACGGCCGGATCCACGAACCGGCCGTCGGGCAGCGCCAGCGCGCCCGGCGTGGCCCGCGCGGCGCTGAGCACCTGCTCGGCGGCCACGACCTCCTCGGGTCCGGGCAGGTAGGCACGCTCGATCACCGGGAGCTGGCGCGGGTGGATCGCCGCACGCCCGAGGAAGCCGAGGCAGCGCCCGCGCGCGCACGAGCGCGCCAGCGCCTCCAGGTCCCGGATGTCGGGGAACACCGACTGGGCCGGGGGCGCCAGCCCCGCCGCCCGGGCCGCCACCACCACCCGGGCCCGGCACCAGTCCAGACCCTCGTCCGCGCTCACGGCCAGATCGGCCCGCAGATCGGCCTCGCCGAGGGAGAGCCCGCGCAGCGCGGGGTGCGCGCGGGCGATCCCGTAGGCGCGCTCCACACCCAGCGCGGACTCCAGCAGGGCGTGCAAACCCACCCCGCCGGTGCGGTCGGCGACCGCCGCGACCTGCTCGGGGGCGCTGATCTTGGGCAGCCGGAGCCCGGCGAGGCCGTGCAGACCGGCGAGGGCGTTCAGGTCGGCCCCGCCCCAGGGCGAATCCAGGGCGTTGACGCGGACATGGACGGGGACCGGGGGACGCGAGCCCAGCAGCTCGGCGGTGGCGGCGCGGGCGTACTCCTTGCGGGAGGCCGACACCGCGTCCTCCAGGTCCACGATGACGGCGTCCGCCCCGCAGCCGAGTGCCTTGGCCACCACCTCCGGGCGGTCACCCGGTGCGTACAGCCAGGTCAGGATCACAATGCCCCCTCCTTCCGCAGTGCGGTGATCTCAGCCTCGGTCAGGCCGAGATCGGTCAGGACCTCGTCGGTGTCCGCGCCGTGCGGGCGGCCCGCCCAGCGGATCCCGCCGGGCGTCTCGGAAAGCCGGAAGAGGACGTTCTGCATCCGCAGCGGGCCGAGTTCCGGGTCCTCGACCTCGGTGACCGTGTCGAGGGCCGCGTACTGCGGGTCCTCCATCACGTCCCGCACGTCGTAGACCTGGGCCACAGCCGCCTCGGCGTCCTCGAAGGCGGCGACGACCTCCTGCGCCGTGTGCCGGGCGATCCAGCTCCCGACGGCCTCGTCCAGCACCTGCGCCCGGCCGGCCCGGCCCGCACCCGTCGCGAACCAGGGCTCGGCGATCAGGTCCGGCCGGCCCACCAGCCGCACCACCCGCTCGGCGATGGACTGGGCCGAGGCGGAGACGGCCAGCCAGCGGCCGTCCGCGCTCCGGTAGGTGTTGCGCGGGGCGTTGTTGCCGGAGCGGTTGCCGGTGCGGGGCTGGACGTAGCCGAGCTGGTCGTACCAGAGCGGGTGCGGGCCGAGCACGGTCAGGATCGGCTCGATGATCGCCAGGTCCACGACCTGGCCGCGCCCGGTGCGGTCGCGCCCGGCGAGGGCCGTCATCACCGCGTACGCGGTGGTCAGCGCGGCGATCGAGTCCGCGAGCCCGAACGGCGGCAGCGTCGGCGGGCCGTCCGGCTCGCCGGTGATCGCGGCGAACCCGCTCATGGCCTCGGCGAGGGTGCCGAAGCCGGGGCGGCGCGCGTACGGGCCGTACTGGCCGAAGGCGGTGACGCGGGCCAGCACCAGGCGCGGGTTGGCGGCGGACAGCTCGGGCCAGCCCAGCCCCCACTTCTCCAGGGTCCCGGGCCGGAAGTTCTCGACGACCACATCGGCGGTGGCGGCCAGGCGCAGCAGGGTGTCCCGGCCGCCGGGCGTGGACAGGTCGAGGGTCATCGTCCGCTTGTTCCGGCCGAGCAGCTTCCACCACAGCCCGACGCCGTCCTTGGCGGGGCCGTGGCCCCGGGAGGGGTCGGGGCGGCCGGGGTGCTCGATCTTGACCACCTCGGCGCCGAAGTCGCCGAGGAGAGTGGCGGCGAGGGGCCCGGCGAAGAGGGTGGCGAGGTCGAGGACGCGCAGCCCCCGCAGCGGCCCCGCGCCGTGCCCGCGTCCCGGTTCGGCGGACGCGTCCACCGCCTCGGGCCTTTCGGGGGCGTTCCGGCGGTCGTCCGGACCGGGGGCGGGGATCACGAGGCGGCCCCGGGAACCGCCTCGGACGCCGCCGCGGGCGCGTACCCCGGGGGCCGCCCGGGCTCCTGGTCCCGTGCGGCGAGGGCGTCGGTCTCCGCGCGGGACGGCATCGAGTCCTGGGCGCCGGCGCGCTGCACGGAGAGCGCCGCCGCCGCGGAGGCCCAGCGCAGCGCCTCCGGCATCAGCCGGCCCTCGCCGAGGGCCACCGCGAGCGCGCCGACGAAGGTGTCGCCGGCGGCGGTGGTGTCCACGGCCCGGACCCGGGGAGCGGGCACGGTCAGCGGTTCTCGACCGCGCGCGGCGTACAGCGATCCGGCGGCGCCCAGGGTGACGACCACCTCCGGTACGTCCTCCAGCAGCGCGGCGGCGGCCAGGTACGGGTCGGTGAGGCCGGTGAGCGCGGCCGCCTCGTGCTCGTTGGGGACCAGCAGGTCGACAGCGGCGAGGAGCCCGGCGGGCAGCGGCTGGACGGGAGCCGGCGTGAGGACCGTGCGGACACCGTGCGCGCGGGCGGCGAGGGCGCCGGCGAGGACGGCCCGCGGTGGGAGTTCGAGCTGGAGCAGCAGCGAGTCGGCCGCGCCGATCCGGCTCTCGTCGCCCGCTTCCAGGCCGGTGACGCGGGCGTTGGCGCCGGGGATGACGACGATGCTGTTGCCGCCCTCGTCGTCCACGGTGATGTGGGCGGTGCCGCTGGGCCCCTCGACGGTGCGCAGGGCCGCGGTCTCCACCCCGGCGGCGGCGAGGGAGGAACGCAGCCGGACGCCGAACTCGTCCGTCCCGACCGCCCCGATCATCACCACCTCACCGCCGCAGCGGGCGGCCGCGACGGCCTGGTTGGCGCCCTTGCCGCCGGGGGCGGTGCGGAACTCGCGGCCGGCGACGGTCTCCCCGAGGCGGGGGGCCTCGGGGACGTAGACGACGAGGTCCATGTTCGTACTGCCGAGCACGGCGATGGCCGTCATGAGTGGGCTGCCTCCTGTGCGGTGAGGGCGAGGGTGAGCCGGGCGAGGGCGTCGAAGCCGATGCCGTCGAAGCCGGGGACGCTGGTGGCGAGGCGGTTCTTGAGGGGCGCCGTCCACCGGGGCGGGAGGCGCTCGGGCGAGCCGACGAGGAGGCCGGCGAGGGCGCCGGCGGTGGCGCCGTTGGAATCGGTGTCCCAGCCGCCGGACACCGCGCGGCAGACGGAGCGGGTGAAGTCGCCGTCTGCGTGGGTGAGGGCGGCGGCGATCAGAGCGGTGTTGGGCACGGAGTGGACCCAGTGGTAGTGCCCGTAGCGGGCGTGCAGCCGGTCGACGACACCGTCGAAGCAGCTCTCCGCGCGGGCGGCGTCGGAGGCGGTGCGCACGCCGAACCGGACGGCCTCCGCGAGGCGTGAGCGGGGCGGTACGACGGCCAGCCCGGCCCGGAGCGCGGCGTGCACGTCGGCCCGGCCGGTGGCCGCCTCGGCGGTGGCGGCGGCGACGAAGAGCGCCGCGTAGACGCCGTTGCCGGTGTGGGTCAGGGCGGCGTCCCGGTAGGCCTGGGCCGCGGCGGCGGCCGGGTCGCCGGGGTTGGTCCAGCCGTGGACGTCGGCGCGGATCAGGGCGCCGATCCACTCCCGGAACGGGTTGTGGTGGGTGGCGGTGGCAGGCGGCTCCAACCCGAGGAGGAGGTTTCGGTAGGCGACGCGCTCGGCGGTGAAGGTCCGCCCGGCGGGCAGCTCGTCGAGCCAGAGCCGGGCGACGTCGGCGGTGGTGAAGCCCTTGCCGTGCCGTTGGAGGAGGAGCAGGCCGAGCAGCGGGTAGTTGAGGTCGTCGTCCTCGGGCATGCCGTCGATGTTCTCGGCGAGCGAGGTGGGTGCCGAACGGCGGTTCCAGGGATGGGCGGCCAGCAGTTCGGCCGGGACGCCCTCGGCGGTGAACCAGCCGTCCAGCGGCCAGTTGCCCGCGGCGCGGGCCAGGGCGCGGACGGCGTGGAGCGGGAGCTTCTCGACCGGCTTGCCGAGCAGGCAGCCGACGGCCCGCCCGACCCAGGCGGCCTCCAGCCGCTCCCCGTACCCGCCCTCGCGCGGGTCCGTCCGGCGGGGCGGCGCGGCCCAGGAGGCTCGGACGGCGGGCCAGGTCAGGGGCTCGTCGGCGGCGGCGGGAGAGGGGAGCAGCGCCAGCCGGTCCAGTAGGCGGACCGCCAGGGCGCGCAGGCGGGGCGGGGCCGGGGCGGGCGAGGCCCCGGCCCGGTCGGGGGCCGGACGGCCTCCCGCCGCCAGCCAGGTCCGCCGGACGGAGTCCGCGTCCCGCCCGTCCTCGGCCGCCTGCCGCAGCTCGTGCCCGACGAGGTCCTCCGGCTGCGCCCAGGTCAGACGCACGGGGTCGGTGACGCACTCCGCCGCCGCGCCCGCCGGGCCGGGTCGGGGGTCCCGCGGTGCCGCCGCCTGACCGGGCCGCGTCCGGGTCGGCGCCGGGTGCGGGTCGGC
>NZ_JBHXRU010000179.1:0-5893 GCF_042716255.1 Streptomyces sp. NPDC058662
CGGGGATGGCGCCCTACTGTTGGGGCTGTTCCGGGAGGGCGCGCGGGCCCGGGAGAACATCGGGGGGCGGGTCCCGCCACCCCCGGGTGGGTGGGGGACCCGGCCGTTGGCTCCGTACGGGTCCGGGCGGCGCGGCTAGCGTCGGTAGAGCCAGCCGGCCACGGCGTGGCCGATGACGATGTAGGTCACGGCGGCGGTGCCGTAGCCGACAACGACCTGGACCCACTCGCGGCTGAAGGTGAACAGGTCGTACGACCAGCCGGCCAGCCAGCTGGCGGCGTCGTGGATGAAGTCGACCAGGCCGTTGCCCTGGTTCGCTTCCAACAGGTACAGGAGGATCCACAGGGCGATCACGAGGGCCAGCACGTCCGCCACCAGCGCGACGGCCCGGCCGGCCTGACCGCTTCCTCGGGTGTGTACTCGGGTGTGAGAGCGCATGCACCGCGTTTTGCCGCGAAGGCGCGCCGCAAACCCGAACGGGTCCCCCAAGTGGTGCAGCCGCGGGGCGCGGGTGAGGCTGCGGGGGACACCTGAGTCCCCGGAGGAAACCGTGTCCATCCCCACGACCGTTCGATTCCGCCGCGCGATCCTGGCGGTGTTCCTGTCCACCTCACTGCTCGCCGGCGCCACCGCGTGCGGCGGCGGGAGCGGCTCCGCCGGCGCCGCCGCCCAGGGAGAGGTGGTGTCGCCCGCCGCCGTCGCGGAGTTGGCTGCCCTCGCCGCCGCCGAGCCCGCGGCCGCCGAAGCCGACGCGCTGGCCGCCGTGACCCCCTCGCCCACCACGTCCGCCGAGCGGCAGAAGTTCGCCAAGACGCGCTTCGTGGCCAACGCCGGGCTCGCGGCCGGCGCCACGTACCAGTGGATCATCAAGCCGTACCGCGAGGGCACGTTCAAGAAGGGCGCCAAGGGCCGTACCTTCGCCCTCATCAAGGCCGGTCTCGCCGGCGCCTTCGCCTACAACCGGCTGAAGGCGGCCGCCGAGAACGCCAAGGGCGACCCGCTGCTGTCGAAGGCGATGGTCCCGCTGACGGCCGGCATCGAATCGCTCAAGGGCCTCGGCTCCAAGCTCCGCAAGGGCGAGGCGGGCGACGCCGACATCGACGCCTTCAACAATGTCATCGACGGCGTCAAGGAAGCGGGCCAGGGCGCGGGCGCCACGGTCACCGACAAGGTCCCGAGCCTGTCCCAGCTGGGCGGATAGCCCGGGCGGCCTGTTTCAATGGTCGCGTGATCGAGATCGTGGTGGCCGTCCTCGCCGCCGCCGGAGCCGGATGGCTCCTGCGGCGCAAGCACCTCGCGCGGACGGCCTCCGGTCCCGTGCCGGGGATCCCCGGCATGGCCCGCCGGCCCGCCGGCGCGGGCCGTTGGCGGCCGGGCCGGGTGTACGCCGATGAGGGCGGAGCCCGTTGGGTGCCGCAGCGCGGGGAGCCCCTGCCGCTGCCCGGGGCCCGCGCCACCGGCGTGCGGGTTCCCTCCGTGAAGGAGGGCATGTCCATCAACCCGGGCTCGCGGATCGTCACCTGCGTCTACGGGGCCGGCGACGGCATCGAGATCGCCGTCATGGCCCTGGACCTCCGCGAATTCCTGGAGGCCGTACCGCAGGCCGAGGCGGGCACGGAGCCGTAGCAGGTCCCGGGCCTGGACCGCGGCGAGCCCCGGTCCGCCGCACGCGCGGCGGACCGGGGCTCCTTGCGCTGTGGTGGCGGGTCAGCCCTGGGTGAAGCAGCCCAGGAGGTCGGTGACGACGTGGGTGCTGCCCCCGTAGCTGTTCCAGATGTCGACCCGCCCGTTGTTGACGGGGGTGGTGACGTGGTTGGGGACGGTGTCACCGGGCCGGGTGTTGAGGCTGCTGGCGTCAGGGCGGGCGGCGCCCTGCCCGTAGACGGTCAGGAAGCCGGGGCCGGTGGAGTCGGTGGCGGTGACGTTCAGTACCGCGCCGACCGCGTTCGCGGGCAGCCCGGCGACCGTGGTGGTGGCGCCCGGGGCGAGCGTGCCGGTGGTGCGGGTGTCGGCGAGGCGCTTGGGGGCGGCGGGGGTGAAGAGGGCGCTGCCGTTCTTCGCGTAGTAGCCGACCGCGTCCAGGACCAGATGCGTGGAGCCGGTGTTGGTGTAGAGGGTGATGGTGCCGTTCGGGCCGACCGGGACGATGGCCTGGTTGGACTTGTCCCTGCCGGGCTCCGGATTCAGGTTCGAGGTGGTGGGGCGCTTCGCCGGGTCCGGGTAGGCGATGACGTGGCTGCTCTCGGTCGCACCCGTACTGGTGAGGTTGAGGGCCACGGCCGTGGCGTCGGCCGGGATGCCGTTGACCCCGGCCACCTTGACGGTACGGGTCCGGTCCGCGCCCAGCGGGCCCCCGGCGGCGCGGGTGTCACTGACCCGCGTCGGGGCGACGGGCGTGAACCGCTGCCCGGCGCCCGGCTGGTAGTAGCCCGCGAAGTCCACGACCAGCGCGGCCTGCCCCGAGTTGAGCTGGGCGGAGATCCTCCCGTCGGCGCCGACGGGCACGGTGACGGTGTTGGAGGAGGTGCCGCCGGCGCGGACGTTCACGTTCGAGGTGACCGGGCGGGGCTGCCCGGAGGGCCAGACGCTCAGGTGGGTGTCCTCGGTGGCCCCGGTGACGGTCACGTTCAGGACCGCCGCGGCCATGCTGCCCGACAGCGGGTGGTCCGGCACGGCGAGGCCGACGGGCAGGGTCACGGGAGTGGCCTGGCCGCCCCGCAGGGGGGTGCCTGTGGTGCGGGTGTCCAGCAGCCGGAACGGGGCGGCGGCCAGGTACCCCGACGGTGCGTAGTCGACCTTCACGCTCCGGCCGGTCGTGGACTCGGCGCCCGCGGAGTCCCGGACGGTGAGCGCCACCGTGTAGGTGCCGGGCCGGTCGTAGGTGTGCCGTACGACGGTGTCGCCCGGCATGGTGTCGGCGGCGTGGCCGTCCCCGAAGTCCACGCGGGCGGAGCGTACCGGCCAGGGCGCCGCCGTGGCCGCCGTGTCGACCCGCAGGGTCAGCGGCCGGACGGAGGAGACCGGGCTGTCCGAGGTGGGGAGTTCCGGGCCGGTGGTGAAGCCGGCTGTGAGGGGAGTGTCCGGGTTCGCCCGCACGGTCTGCTCGGTGGAGGCCTTCGTTCCGGCGCGGTTGACCGCCGTCACCCTCATCACGCAGGCGCACGGTGCGGTGTAGACGTGCCGGGCGCTGTGGCCCTGGGTGACGACGGGGGCCGTGCCGTCGCCGAAGTCGTAGTGGTAGGTGACCTCGCCGGACCAGCGGCTGTCCGAGCCGGCCCGGACCTCCACCGTGGTGCCCACCGGGGCCCAGGTGTTGTCGGCGGAGACCCGTACCTCGGTGAGGTGGTCGTGCATCTCGTAGGCGCCGCGATCGAGGTAGCCGCCGTCCGTGCCGGTGTTGGGCGTGTTCGGGTTGTCGGAGGTCGGGACGCCCTCGATGCTCGTGGGCAGCACGCCGGGCGCCGTCGCGTCGGCGGAGTCGACGGCGGGGGAGGCGTCCATCTGGTCGCCGATCTCGTCCGACGGGGTCAGGACGTCGTGCGCGCCCTGACCGGTCGCGGCCCGCAGCGCCGCCGGGGTCTGGTGGTCGGTTCCGGCCCACCGGTACTTCACGTTGGCGCCCTGGCGCAGGCCGTGGATCAGGTTGTGGTCGGCGCGGGCGCCGGCGGCCGCGCTCCGCGTCACCTCGATGGCGGCGGGGGTCACGGCAGGGTCGCAGCGGGCGTCCCACCTCGGGTTGACCACGTTGTTGAACAGGGCGGCGCCCGTCGACGCGCCGCTGACGGAGAGGATGGCCGGGCAGGCGCCGTCGAGGGTGTTGTTGGTGACGACCGTGTCCGGTGCGTCGGTGACGGCCAGCGCCGGGCGCAGGCCGCCGCCGAGTACGTTGCGGCCCAGGAGGGTGCCGCGGGCGCCGCCCTCGATCCGGGCCTCCCGCACCTCGCTCCGGGTGACGCGCACGTTCGTGCTGCCGTCGCCGACCACGAGACCGGTGAGTGTGCCCCGTACCGCCTTGATCCGGTCCAGCTCGACGTGGTGGGCGCGGTTGACCTGGACGCCGCCGAAGACACCCAGGCCGGTGATCGCGACGTGCGAGACGCCGGTGAGGGTGAAACTCGCCGCCAACTCCGCCCCGGGCACGCCCGGCAGCGACTCGGCGGCGAAGGTGATCGGCTTGCCCGGCTCACCGGACCGGTCGAGGGTGACGGCGCCCGTGTAGCGCTTGCCCGGCGTGATCCGTACGGTCTGGCCCGGCTGGACGACCCGGGCCGCGGCGGCGATCGTGCAGAAGGGAGCGGTCCGGGAACCGGCCCCGGTGTCGGAGCAGCCGGAGCCGTCGAGGTTGTTCACGTAGAGGCTGAGCGGCGTGTCGGCGGCTGCCGCGGTCGAGGCGGCCGGCAGGCCGAGGACGGTGACGAGACCTGCGGTGAGCAGGGCCGCCGTACGGGTGGGACGCACTTGGAAGCTTCCTTCGCGAGACGGGGAACGTGGATGCCCATCGGCGCGTCGGGTGCTGGCCCGGTCCCCCCGGTGGCAGTCGGGCGCAGGTGGATCCACAAGGAAAGACGTCCGCCATCCTCCACCGGGAGAGAACCTCCTGTCACTTCGGATAACGTGCGGCCAACCACCCTCTTCCGTCCCAAAACGCCTGGTCGCGTGCGCGAAGGAGACGACCTAGCCGTTGAGTTCCGCCAGGACGCGCAGGGTGTGCGGGTCGGGGGCGGTGAGGAGCAGGTCGGTCACGGGTCCCGTGCGCCACGCCTCCAGCCGCTCGGCGATCCGCTCGCGCGGGCCGACCAGGGAGATCTCGTCGGCGAACGCGTCCGGGACGGCGAGTACCGCCTCCTCCTTGCGGCCCGCGAGGAAGAGCTCCTGGATGCGGCAGGCCTCGTCCTCGTAGCCCATGCGGGCCATCAGGTCGGCGTGGAAGTTGCGGGCCGCGTGGCCCATTCCGCCGATGTAGAAGCCGAGCATCGCCTTGACGGGCAGCAGGCCCTCCGCGACGTCGTCGCACACCGCGGCCCGGGCCATCGGCGCGATCATGAACCCGTCGGGGAGGTCGGCCAGGGACGCCTGGTAGACGTCGGTGCGGGTCGGCGACCAGTACAGGGGGAGCCAGCCGTCGGCGATGCGGGTCGTCTGGGCGATGTTCCTCGGCCCCTCGGCGCCCAGCAGGAGCGGCAGGCCGGCTCGGAGCGGATGGGTGATGGGCCGCAGCGGTTTGCCGGTGCCGGTGCCGTCCGCTCCCCGGTACGGGTGGCTGTGGAAGCGGCCGTCCAGGGCGACCGGGCCCTCGCGGCGCAGGACCTGGCGGATGACGTCGACGTACTCGCGGGTCGCGGTGAGCGGGCTCGCGGGGAAGGGGCGCCCGTACCAGCCCTCGACCACCTGCGGCCCGGACAGGCCGAGCCCGAGCATCATCCGGCCGCCGGAGAGGTGGTCGAGGGTCAGGGCGTGCATGGCGGTGGCGGTGGGCGTGCGGGCGGCCATCTGCGCGATGGCCGTGCCGAGGCGGATACGGGAGGTGTGCGCGGCGATCCAGGTCAGCGGGGTGAAGGCGTCCGAGCCCCAGGCCTCGGCCGTCCACACGGAGTCGTACCCGAGGCTCTCGGCCTCGACGGCGAGGTCGAGGTGGGCCGGATTGGGGCCGCGGCCCCAGTAGCCGAGTGCGAGTCCGAGGCGCATGGGCGGTCCCCTCCGCGGCGGCCTTGAGCCGTCGACCGTATCTGACGATGTGTCAGGCGGCGACTGTAGGGCACCGGCCCCCCGTCGGGAAGGGCAGCCGCACGGCCCGGCGCCCGCGCCGTACGGGCGGTGCCGGCGCGGCCGTGAACGACGGCGGGCCGGGCAGAGGATCCTCTGCCCGGCCCGCCGGTCTTCACTGTGTCGCGGC
>NZ_JBHXRU010000180.1:0-5868 GCF_042716255.1 Streptomyces sp. NPDC058662
GGTCGCAGCCGGTCGGCCGGCTCGGATCAGACGCCGGCCGTCGTCTCGTCCCGGCTCTGCGGGACCACGCTCAGGCGGGCCGCGGCGCGGCGGGCCGAGCGCTTCTCCGCCCGGCGCTCCTTGCGGAGCTCCACCATCGTGTAGAGGGTCGGCACCAGCAGCAGCGTCAGCAGGGTCGAGCTGACCAGCCCGCCGATCACCACGACGGCGAGCGGCTGCGAGATGAAGCCGCCCTCACCGGTGACACCCAGCGCCATGGGCAGCAGCGCGAAGATCGTCGCCAGCGCGGTCATCAGGATCGGGCGCAGCCGGTGCCGGCCGCCCTCGACGACCGCCTCGACGACGCCCAGGCCCTGCGCCCGGTACTGGTTGACGAGGTCGATCAGCACGATCGCGTTGGTCACGACGATGCCGATCAGCATCAGCATGCCGATCATCGCCGGGACACCCATCGGGGTGCCGGTCACGATGAGCAGGCCGAGCGCGCCGGTCGCCGCGAACGGGATGGAGACCAGCAGGATCAGCGGCTGCACGAGCGAGCGGAACGTGGCGACCAGCAGCATGAACACGATCGCGATGGCCGCGAGCATGGCCAGGCCCAGCGAGCCGAACGCCTCCTCCTGGTCCTCGGAGACGCCGCCGACGGACGCGGTGGCGCCCTCGGGCAGGTCCAGCGCCTTGAGCTTCGTCTGGAGCTCGGTGCTGACGGCGCCCGTGTTGTCGCCCAGCGGTTTGGCGGTGACGGTGGCGGCGCGGGCGCCGTCGATCCGGGTCATCGCGACCGGTCCGGGGACCTCCTTGACCTCGGCGATGTCGCCGAGCTTCAGGGGGCCCACCGGGAGTGCCTGGAGCTCGGCCAGGGTGGTGGCCGGCCGCGCGGACGTGATGACGATGTCCCGCTCGGTGTTCTCCAGTACGGCCTTTCCCGCCGGGTTGCCCCGTACGGCCTGCGCCACGATCGCGCCGAGCGCGGCCTGGTTCAGGCCGGCCTCGGCCGCCTTGGGAGTGGCGGTCACCGAGATGCGGGGCACCGACTGGGACAGGTCGCTCTGGACGTCGGTGACGTTCTTCAGGGTGGCGACCTCGGCCCGGACCTGTTCCGCCGCCTCGGCCAGGATCCCGCCGTCACCGGCCTTGACGACCACGCTGAGGTTCTGGCTGCCGAAGCCGTCGCCCGCCGCGATCCGGGTGTCGCCGATCCCGTCGAGCCCGGCCAGCCCGGCCTCGATCCGCTTCTTCACGTCCTCGGCGTCGCCGGCGTCCTCCAGCGAGACCTGGTACGAGGCCTGGTTGGAGCCCGTACCGCCGCCGAAGGCGGCGAGGAAGCCGGAGGAGCCGACGGTGACCTGGTAGCTCTTGACGCCCTCGACGGAGGCCAGCACCTGCTCGACCTTGCGGCTGGCCTCGTCCGAGGCGGCCAGCGAGGTACCGGGGGCGAGCTCCTGCTTGACCGTCAGGAGGTCCTGCTCGCCCTGGTCGAAGAAGTTGGTCTTCAGCAGCGGGGTCATGCCGAACGTGCCGACCAGGACGACCACGGCGATGGCCACACTGGTCAGGCGCCTGCGGGTGGCGAACCCGAGGACCCGCACGTAGAAGCGCTGGAGGCGGCTGCGCGCCTCCTTCTCCTCGGCTTCGCGGCGGGCCTTCGCGGCGCTCTCCGCGTCACCGGGCGTCACGCCCTTCGGCGCGCTCAGGAACCAGTACGAGAGCACCGGCACGACCGTCAGCGACACGAGCAGCGAGGCCAGCAGGGCGGCGGTGACGGTGAGGGAGAAGGAGCCGAAGAGCTCGCCGATCATGCCGCCGACGAGGCCGATCGGCAGGAAGACGGCGACGGTGGTGAGGGTGGAGGAGGTGACCGCGCCGGCCACTTCCCTGACGGCGGTGAGGATCGCCGCCTCCCGCTCCTCGCCGTAGCCGAGGTGGCGCTTGATGTTCTCCAGGACCACGATCGAGTCGTCGACGACCCGGCCGATGGCGATGGTGAGCGCGCCCAGGGTGAGCATGTTGAGCGACAGGTCGCGGGTCCAGAGCACGATCAGCGCGAGGACGACGGACAGCGGGATGGAGACCGCGGTGACGAGCGTCGAGCGCAGCGAGGCCAGGAAGACCAGGATCACGACGACCGCGAAGACCAGGCCCAGCAGGCCCTCGGTGGTGAGGCTGGAGATGGACTTGGCGACGGCCGGGCCCTGGTCGCTGACGACGGTCAGCTCGGCGCCGGAGCCGAGCGTGGAGCGCAGCTCGGGCAGCTTGTCCTTGACGGCGTCGGAGATCGCGACGGCGCTGCCGTCCTTGTCCATGGTGAGGACGAGGGCGAGGCTGGGCTTGCCGTTGGTACGGGTGATGGAGTCGGCCCTGGCGGGCTCCTGCTTCACGGTGGCCACGTCGGCCAGGCGCACGGCCGGCCGGCCCGGGCCGGGGCTCAGGCGCAGCTCCTCCAGCTGGGCGAGGGAGGTGTAGCCCGAGCCGACGCGGACGGTGCGGTTCTTGCCCTGCTCGTCGAAGGAGCCGGCGGGCACGGTCGCGCCGCCCGTCTGGAGGCCCTGGGCGAGGGCGGCGCCGTCGAGGCCGGCCGCGGCCAGCTTCGCCTCGTCCGGGGTGACGGTGACCTGGAGGTCCTGGACGCCGTCGACGGAGACCTGGCCGACGCCTTCGATGTCCGAGAGGACCGGGACGACGGAGCGCTGGAGCTGGTCGGCGAGGGCCTGCTGGTCCTTGCCGGAGGTGGCGGCCAGGATCACGGTGGGGATGTCGTCGGTGGAGCCGGCGACGACCTGCGGGTCCACCTCGGCGGGCAGCCGGACGCGGGCCCGGTTCACGGCCTGCTGGACGTCGGCGACGAGCTGCTTGGTGCCGCTGTCGCCGTAGTCGAAGGTGGCCATGATGAGGGCGTTGCCCTCACTGGCGGTGGAGGTGATGCCGGTGATGCCGTCGACGCCCTTGAGCATGGCCTCGATCGGCTCGACGACCTGCTTCTCCACCACGTCGGGGGAGGCGCCCTGGTACGGCGCGAGCACGGACACCATCGGCAGTTCGATGGACGGCAGCAGCTGCTGCTTGAGCTGCGGGACGGCTATGGCACCGAAGACGAGCGCGACGATCGACACGAGGCCGACCAGGGCTCTTTGGGCCAGGCTGAAGCGGGACAGCCACGACATGGGTATGGGATCTCTCTGCAGTGCGTACGCGAGGGCCCTCCCACCCTGTCCCACGCCCCGGGGCGGGCGCGTCGCTCCCAGGTCCCGTCCTTATGTGCGGCATACCGCGTCCGCAGTACGCCGCACTACTCCTGCACTACTCCGGCACTGCCCCCCCCGCAGCGCTTCGCCCTCACTCCGAGCGCGGCCGGACCAGCCCCGATTCGTAGGCGACGACCACCAGTTGGGCCCGGTCGCGGGCGCCCAGCTTGGCCATGGCCCGGTTCACATGGGTCTTGACGGTGAGCGGGCTGACCTCCAGCCGTCCGGCGATCCCGTCGTTGGACAGCCCCGCGGCGACGTGGACGAGGACCTCGCGCTCGCGGACGGTCAGCGCGGCGAGCTTCTCGGCGTGGGCCGCCGGGGAGGTCCCGCTGTCCGGCCCGGCGCCGCCGCCCTGGGCCAGGAAGGTGGCGATGAGCCCCTTGGTGGCGGCCGGGGACAGCAGCGCCTCGCCCGCGGCCGTGACGCGGATGGCGTTGAGCAGTTCCTCGGGCTCGGCTCCCTTGCCGAGGAAGCCGGAGGCTCCGGCCCGCAGGGCCTGGACCACGTACTCGTCCACCTCGAAGGTCGTCAGCATCACCACGCGCACGGCGGCGAGTTCCGGGTCGGCGCTGATCATGCGGGTGGCGGCGAGGCCGTCGGTGCCGGGCATCCGGATGTCCATGAGCACCACGTCCGGACGCAGCCGGCGGGAGAGTTCGAGGGCCTGCGCCCCGTCGGAGGCCTCGCCGACGACTTCCATGTCGGCCTCGGAGTCGACGAGCACCTTGAAGGCGCTCCGCAGCAGGGCCTGGTCGTCGGCGAGCAGCACCCTGATGGGCGCGGGCGCGGTCGGATCCGTCGGAGTGTGGTCCACGGGCTGAGGGTACGCGGCCGCCGCCAGCCTCAGCCGAGGGCCAGTACCAGGAGGGCGGCGGTCGCGGCGGCCTCCGAGAGGGCGCCGAAGACGTCGCCGGTGACCCCGTCGAAGCGTCGGACGCAGCGGCGCAGCAGCTGTTCCGCCGCGGCCAGGGCGGCCAGGACCGCCGCCGCGTGCTGCGCGGCGCCCGCCGCGCCCAGGGGCAGGGCCGCCGCCGCGACGAGGACGACGGTGAGCGCGGCGACGCAGGCGGCCACCCCGGGCGGCACCGCGCCGGCGACGGCCGCGCCGAGCCCTCCGGGGCGGGCGGCCGGTACGCCGGCCCGGGAGGCCAGGGTCATGGCGAGGCGGGCCGCGACGGCGGCGGTCACGGCGGCGAGGGCGCCCCGGCACCAGCTGTCGGCGTAGGCGTCGGCGAGCGCCGCCACCTGCGTGAGCAGGACGAGGAGGAGGGCCACGACACCGAACGGGCCGATGTCGGACCGCTTCATGACGCGCAGTGCCTCCTCGGCCGGTTTGGCGCTGCCCAAGCCGTCCGCCGTGTCGGCGAGGCCGTCCAGGTGGAGCCCCCGGGTCAGTGCCGCCGGTACGGCGACGGTGACGACCGCGGCGAGCAGCGGGCCCCCGTCGAGGAGGGCCAGCAGCACGCCGGGGACCGCGGCGAGCAGGCCCACGACCAGTCCCACGAGGGGGGCGCAGGCCATCCCGGTACGGGCGGCGGGCCGGTCCCAGCGGGTGATGCGGGCGGGCAGCACGGTGAGGGTGCCGAACGCGAAGCGGAGCCCGTCGGGGAGCGTGGCGCTCTCGGGGGACGGGGCCGGCGGCGGTTCGTCGAACGAATCTTTCATCGGCGTGAACGCTACCTGTTCGTGCCGAGCGGTAAATTACCCCTTGTGCGGCTAATCGCCGGGTACGGTCGGGATGGTCCGCACGGGCCGGCCCCGGTCGGGCCGGGCCGCCGAGCCGGGAGGCAGTGGGATGGGTCAATGGTGGTACCGCAACATCCTCGAACCCGGGAAGCTGCCCCTGCTGCTCGCGCTGCTCTCCCTGGTCCTGTCGTTCGTCGTCACCAGGGTCATCACCCGCTTGATCCGGGCCGGCCGGGGCCCCTTCAAGAACGTCACCCCGGGCGGCCTGCACATCCACCACGTGGTGCCGGGGGTCATCCTCGTGATCATCGGAGGTTTCGGTGCGGTGGGCAGCGGCGGGCACAGTTTCGGGGCCCTGCTCTCGGCGGTGGTCTTCGGGCTGGGCGCGGGGCTGGTGCTCGACGAGTTCGCCCTGATCCTGCACCTCGACGACGTCTACTGGAGCGAGCAGGGCCGCAAGAGCGTGGAGATGGTGGTCCTGACGACGGCGGTGGTGGCGCTGGTCCTGGGCGGGTTCCTGCCCTTCGGGGTGAACGAGCTGACGGCCGACGAGCGGCAGAGCCGCGGTCTGGTCATCATGAACACGGCCACCAACTTCTTCCTTGCCCTGATCGCCCTCTGGAAGGGCAAACCGCGCACCGCGATCTTCGGCACGGTCGTGCCGTTCGTGGCACTGATCGGCGCGGTCCGGCTGGCGCGGCCCGACTCCCCGTACGCGAAGCGGTTCTACGCGAACCGGGCGCGGGCCCGCGCCCGGGCCGGACTGCGCGCCTTCCACCACGACCGCCGCTGGGCGGCGCCGCGCCGCAGGTTCGAGAACTTCATCGGCGGGACCCCCGATCCGCAGAAGGTCTCCTCGGCGGCGGAGAAGCCGCCCGGACCCTGACCGCACGAGGACGGGCCCGCCCCCCGGGGGGCGGGCCCGTCCTCTTCGTGG
>NZ_JBHXRU010000181.1:0-5590 GCF_042716255.1 Streptomyces sp. NPDC058662
TTGGTGTGGGGGGTTGTTTTTGTTTTTAACGTTACGGGGCCGGGGGCGGCCCCGTACCTTTTCGGCCCGGGCCCCCCCCCTTCTCGCGCTCAGCTACCCGCCTGCGGCGCTCACGCGCCCTTCGACAGGTCCGGGCCGGAGCCCGTGGCCTCGATCGGCGGCAGGTCCGGCAGCGCCGACTTCTCCTCGCCGCGGAAGGTGAACTTCGCTTCCGCGCCCTCACCCTCCTTGCCGACGACCACGATCTGACCGGGGCGCAGCTCACCGAAGAGGATCTTCTCCGAGAGCATGTCCTCGATCTCGCGCTGGATGGTCCGGCGCAGCGGGCGGGCGCCCATGATCGGGTCGTACCCGCGCTTGGCGAGCAGGAGCTTCGCGTCACCGCTCAGCTCGATGCCCATGTCGCGGTCCTTGAGACGCTCGTCGACCTTCGCGATCATGAGGTCGACGATCTGGATGATGTCTTCCTCGGTGAGCTGGTGGAAGACGACCGTGTCGTCGACACGGTTGAGGAACTCGGGCCGGAAGTGCTGCTTGAGCTCTTCGTTGACCTTCGCCTTCATCCGGTCGTAGCCGGTCTTGGTGTCGCCCTGGGCCGCGAAGCCCAGGTTGAAGCCCTTCGAGATGTCCCGCGTACCCAGGTTGGTCGTCATGATGATGACCGTGTTCTTGAAGTCCACGACCCGGCCCTGGGAGTCGGTCAGACGACCGTCCTCCAGGATCTGGAGAAGGGAATTGAAGATATCCGGGTGGGCCTTCTCGACCTCGTCGAAGAGGACGACGGAGAACGGCTTCCGGCGCACCTTCTCGGTGAGCTGGCCGCCCTCTTCGTAACCCACGTAGCCGGGGGGCGAACCGAAGAGACGGGAGACCGTGTGCTTCTCGCTGAACTCCGACATGTCGAGGGAGATCAGCGCGTCCTCGTCGCCGAAGAGGAATTCGGCGAGCGTCTTGGAGAGCTCGGTCTTACCGACACCGGACGGGCCGGCGAAGATGAACGAGCCGCCCGGGCGCTTCGGGTCCTTGAGACCCGCACGGGTGCGCCGGATCGCCTGGGAGAGCGCCCTGATGGCGTCCTTCTGGCCGATGACCCGGCGGTGGAGCTCGTCCTCCATGCGGAGCAGCCGCGAGGACTCCTCCTCGGTGAGCTTGAAGACGGGAATTCCGGTCGCCGTGGCGAGTACCTCGGCGATCAGCTCCTCGTCCACCTCGGCGACGACGTCCATGTCGCCGGACTTCCATTCCTTCTCGCGCTTGGCCTTCGCCGTCAGCAGCTGCTTCTCCGTGTCACGGAGCGAAGCCGCCTTCTCGAAGTCCTGGGAGTCGATCGCCGACTCCTTGTCGCGGCGCACGTTCGCGATCTTCTCGTCGAACTCGCGGAGGTCCGGCGGTGCGGTCATCCGGCGGATGCGCATCCGGGAGCCGGCCTCGTCGATCAGGTCGATCGCCTTGTCCGGGAGGAAGCGGTCCGAGATGTACCGGTCGGCCAGGGTCGCGGCGGCCACGAGGGCCGAGTCCGTGATGGAGACGCGGTGGTGGGCCTCGTAGCGGTCGCGCAGGCCCTTGAGGATCTCGATCGTGTGGGGGAGGGAAGGCTCCGCCACCTGGATCGGCTGGAACCGGCGCTCAAGCGCCGCGTCCTTCTCAAGGTGCTTGCGGTACTCGTCGAGCGTGGTGGCACCGATGGTCTGGAGCTCACCGCGGGCCAGCATGGGCTTGAGGATGCTGGCGGCGTCGATCGCGCCCTCGGCGGCGCCCGCACCCACGAGGGTGTGGAGCTCGTCGATGAACAGGATGATGTCGCCGCGGGTGCGGATCTCCTTGAGGACCTTCTTGAGGCGCTCCTCGAAGTCACCGCGGTAGCGGGAGCCCGCGACCAGGGCGCCGAGGTCCAGGGTGTAGAGGTGCTTGTCCTTGAGGGTCTCGGGCACCTCGCCCTTGACGATCGCCTGCGCCAGGCCCTCGACGACGGCGGTCTTGCCGACGCCGGGCTCGCCGATGAGGACCGGGTTGTTCTTGGTCCGGCGGGACAGGACCTGCATGACCCGCTCGATCTCCTTCTCGCGCCCGATGACCGGGTCGAGCTTGGACTCGCGGGCCGCCTGGGTGAGATTGCGGCCGAACTGGTCCAGGACGAGCGAGGTCGAGGGCGTGCCCTCGGCCGGGCCGCCGGCCGTGGCCGACTCCTTGCCGCCCCCGGTGTAGCCGGAGAGCAGCTGGATGACCTGCTGCCGGACCCGGTTGAGATCGGCGCCCAGCTTCACGAGGACCTGGGCGGCGACGCCCTCGCCCTCGCGGATCAGGCCGAGCAGGATGTGCTCGGTGCCGATGTAGTTGTGGCCGAGCTGGAGGGCCTCTCGGAGCGAAAGCTCCAGGACCTTCTTCGCCCGCGGGGTGAAGGGGATGTGGCCGGACGGGGCCTGCTGCCCCTGACCGATGATCTCCTCAACCTGCTGGCGAACAGCCTCGAGCGAAATCCCGAGGCTCTCCAGGGCCTTAGCGGCGACACCCTCACCCTCGTGGATCAAGCCCAGGAGGATGTGCTCGGTGCCGATGTAGTTGTGGTTGAGCATCCGGGCTTCTTCCTGAGCCAGGACGACAACCCGCCGCGCGCGGTCGGTGAACCTCTCGAACATCGTTTATCGCTCCTCAGAGCGGTCGGGCAGTTCGGGGTCGGTCCCCGCCCTGTCCTTCCGCATGCTAGTCCCGCGGGGCGGGACAGCTCATTCCAACTGCCGACATCCGTCCGCGGCTCACCCCCACATCGGTGAGGAAAACCGGCTTGAACAGCCGACAACTGCTCCAACCCGATAGTGGGAGACGATGTTCCCGCAGGCCAGGCAGATACCCGTCACGCGTGTACGCCGATGGCGAACGGGAGCCGCCCAAATCAGCGTGTCGCCCCGATCCACTAGGAATGTCTTACCCGTCCGGACTGGCCCTCCATCCCCGAGGGGCCGGATCCCTCTCCGCTAAGGGCGAACACGCTTGCGTCCCGAATGCGGGACGCGGCGCCTCCGATCTCTACGTTCCGCACGGCTCCGGACGCGTTGGGTCACATCGCCCGTAACCCGCCGGTGTTTCGGCAGTTGCTCCGTGCATGGCCGCCAGCACTGTCAGCACCGTCAGCCTTCCCACTCCCCGTGTCGCGCCGGTGCAGGAGGCGTACGCCTCCTGGTACGAGCGGACCCTGGGGTGGACCGTCGCGGGCGGCCCGCCCGTCCAACTCGTCACCGGGATCCGGTTCGACGTGCTGGAGCTGCCGTCCGAGGCGGGGGCGGCGGTACTGCGCGGACCCGTCGCCACGGGCCCGGTGGCGCTGATGGGGCGCCGGATGCGGTTCCTGGTGGCCCCGGGGAGTGCGGAGGAGCTGGCGGGGCTGCTCGACTGGCTGGAGTGGGGCGGGGTCGCCCTCGATCTCACCGCCCTGGGTGCGGGCGGCCGGATCACCGCGCCGGTCCCCCCGGACGTCCGGGGACCGCGGCAGAGCCCTCGGGAGGCCGCCGTCTGGCTGCGGCCCCCCGAGCCGGGGTGCGAGGCACTGCTCCCGTGCCTGCCCGGCCCCGGGCAGGGCGCCGGACCCGCTCGCGGGCCCGGTCTCGTACGCCTGGTGGCGGCGGCGGCGACGGAATGCCACCGCGCCCGCCTGGAAAGGCGTACGACTCAGCCCTTGGCCTTCTCGTAGGCCTCGCGGATCTCGGCCGGGACGCGACCGCGGTCGTTCACGTTGTAGCCGTTCTCCTTCGCCCAGGCGCGGATCTCGGCCGTGTCCGGGTTACCGGTCGTGACCGAGGCGCGGCCGCCCTTGGCGCGGGTGGCGCTCGCACGGCCGCCGGTACGGCGGCCGCCCTTGGTGTACGGGTCGAGCAGACCGCGGAGCTTTTCAGCGTTGGCGGTGGTGAGGTCGATCTCGTAGGTCTTGCCATCCAGAGCGAACGTCACCGTCTCGTCCGCCTCGCCGCCGTCGAGGTCGTCGACAAGAAGGACCTGAACCTTCTGTGCCACCGGGATTTCCTTTCATCGAAAAGCAGTACGCGGAAAGGAAACCGCTTTTGCCTGGAAAACACAAACCCCCCGGGAGAGGTTCAGGATCGCAACAGGGCGGGAAACGTACGCGATTCGGACATAGGCCACAGGTGTGTGGAGCACCGGAAAAGCCGCCGTGATCGTTCAGAGGTGCAGAAGCATCCGGCTGTTGCCCAAGGTGTTCGGCTTCACTCGTTCGAGACCGAGGAACTCCGCGACGCCCTCGTCATAGGAACGCAGGAGCTCCATGTACACATCGCTGTCGACCGGGGTCTCCCCGATCTCGACGAAGCCGTGCTTCGCGAAGAAGTCCACTTCGAAGGTCAGGCAGAAAACCCGGCTCACCCCGAGCTCGCGTGCGGTGTGCAACAACTGCCGCAGCACGCGGTGGCCGACGCCGGCGCCCTTGAGCTCCCGGTCGACGGCGAGAGTACGCACTTCGGCGAGGTCTTCCCACATCACGTGGAGAGCGCCGCAGCCGACGACCTGGGCGTCCCGGTCGCGTTCGGCGACCCAGAACTCCTGGATGTCCTCGTAAAGGACGACGGGCGCTTTGTCGAGGAGGATCCGCTGCTGCACGTACTGGTTGAGGAGGCGGCGCAGCGCCGCGACATCACTCGTGCGGGCACGGCGGATCGTCACTGTTTCTGCGGGTGCGGCGGAAAACTCTCCCATGCCCCCGAACGCTATCGCCCCGGCTCGGCCGGGCGCTCGGCGGAGTCCCCGCCGGCTTCGGGCCCAGCGGGGGCCTCGGCGGCCGTTTCGGCGGCGGACTCGTCGTCGTGCTGGACGATCCGCACGGCGTCGCGAAGCGCTTCGCGCTGTTCCGCCGACATCATGCCGAAGAAGGCGACCAGGGCGGCCGCGGGGTTGTCGCTCGTCGCCCAGGCCGCGTTCATGAGTGCGGCCGAGTAGGCGGCGCGGGTGGAGACCGCCGTATATCGATAGGCGCGGCCTTCGGCTTCCCGGCGGACCCAGCCCTTCTGATGGAGATTGTCCATAACGGTCATGACCGTGGTGTACGCGATGGACCGTTCCTGCTGGAGGTCTTCGAGTACTTCCCGAACAGTGACCGGGCGGTTCCACTGCCACACCCGTGTCATCACGGCGTCTTCGAGTTCTCCCAAGGGGCGAGGCACACCAGCACGATAGTGCGGAATGTCGGGGATTGCCCGACTATCCGGCTGCCAACGCGCAACAAATCGGGCGTACGGCCGGTGGGGCCGTGCGCCCTTCCTGTCCCGCAGGAGCCGTGCGGCCCCTACTTCTGCTGCTGGGCGGCCTCGGCGCGGGCGATCACGGCGTCGACCACCGCGTCCTCCTTGGCCTTGTTCGCCCCGCCCTGGGTCTTCACGATCGTCACGACGAGAGCGATGAAGAACGCGGCCATCGCGAAGGGGGGCACGAGCGCGGAAACATAGTCCATGACCCCAGCCTAGCTATCCGACCGCCCGCCCGTCCGCCGGGGGCGGGGTGGGCTTGCGGCGCGGCGGGAACACCTCGCCCGGGGTCGGGACCGGCCGCGGGGGGTGCGCGGGGCCCGGCTCCTGGCCCGGCTCCCGCC
>NZ_JBHXRU010000182.1:0-5387 GCF_042716255.1 Streptomyces sp. NPDC058662
CGAGGCGGTGGCGGCCAGGGACTCGTCGATCACCGTGCGCATCGCGGCCGCGTCCCACGGGCAGTTCAGGAAGCGGAAGTTGAAGGCCTGGTGCAGTTCGTCGGGGCGCACGTACAGGGCCAGCCGCTCGGAGGTGGGCGCCCAGGCCTCGGCGACGCCGATGCGGGGGCCCTCGTAGGAGTCGAGGAGGCGGCGCCAGGAGCGGTGGATCTCGTGGACGCCGTCCTGGTCGAAGAAGGGGAGCGGCTCGGTGCCGATCAGGGTGGCCTGGGCGCCGCGCCCGATGTCCGGCAGGCCGGGGGCCTTGACCATGCCGTGCGCCACGTCCACGCGGAAGCCGTCGACGCCCAGGTCCAGCCAGAAGCGCAGCACGGACTCGAACTCGGCGGCGACCTCGGGGTGCTCCCAGTCCAGGTCGGGCTGCTCGGGGGCGAAGAGGTGCAGGTACCACGCGCCGTCCGCGACGCGGGTCCAGGCCGGGCCGCCGAAGATCGACTCCCAGTCGTTCGGCGGCTCGGCGCCGTCCGCGCCCCGCCCCAGGCGGAAGTGGAAGCGCCCGCGGGCCGCCGGGTCCCCGGCGAGCGCGGCGCGGAACCACGGGTGCTGCTCGGAGGTGTGGTTCGGCACCACGTCCACGATGACCTTGAGCCCCAGCCCGTGCGCGGACCGGACGAGGTCGTCGGCGTCGGCGAGGTCGCCGAAGAGCGGATCCACCGCCCGGTAGTCGGCGACGTCGTAGCCGCCGTCGGCCTGCGGGGAGACGTAGAAGGGGGTGAGCCACAGGGCGTCGACACCGAGCCGGGCGAGGTGCGGCAGCCGCTCGCGCACCCCGCGCAGGTCCCCCACCCCGTCCCCGTCGCTGTCCGCGAAGGACCGCACGTAGACCTGATAGATGACGGCATCGCGCCACCAGGCTCCGCTCGCGGTGGCCTTGCTGGAAGCGCTTGCAAGCCGGGAGGCGGTCAGCTCATGGGTCATATCGGGGTCAACGCGTGCACACGCCCCCTGGTTGCGGGCCCGGGCAGTCGAAGGTGGCTCGAACTAACAGCAAGCTGCGGCAACCGTCCGGACACACGGATGTAACGATCAGCCGGTCTTGCAGAAATTTGCCGCAAGCTCTTTCGGACTTCTTGCAGGCTTGTTACGTTCCTGGCAACTCGGGACCGCGAGGATGCGGCCGGGATCATCGAAGGAGTTCATATGCGGCGTGGCATAGCGGCCACCGCGCTGGTCGCGGCCCTGGCGCTCGCGGCGACGGCTTGCGGCGGTGACACCAAGGACGCGGCGGGCGAGACCAAGGCCGGCGGCGAGCTTTCCGGCACGGTGACGTGGTGGGACACCTCGAACGACGCCGAGAAGGCCAGCTTCCAGAAGATCGCCGAGGCGTTCACCGCGAAGCACCCGAAGGTCACCGTCAAGTACGTCAACGTCCCGTACGGTGACGCGCAGAACAAGGTCAAGAACGCCTTCAGCAGCGGCTCGGACGCGCCCGACGTGATCCGCGCCGACGTCGGCTGGGTCGCCGACTTCGCGTCGCTGGGCTACCTCGACGAGGTCCCGGCCGAGACGGCGAAGAAGATCGACGCCGAGTTCCTGCCGCAGGCCGCGGCCAGCGGCAAGTACGAGGGCAAGACCTTCGCCGTCCCGCAGGTCATCGACACCCTCGGCCTCTTCTACAACAAGAAGATGCTCGCCGACGCCGGTGTCCAGCCCCCCACCACGCTGGAGGAGCTGAAGACGGCCGCCGCCGCCATCAAGGCCAAGAGCGGCAAGGCCGGCCTCTACCTGCGCGGCGATGACTCCTACTGGTTCCTCCCCCTCATCTACGGTGAGGGCGGCGACCTGGTCGACGCGAAGAACAAGACGGTCACCGTGGACAACGCGGCCGGCGTCAAGGCCTTCAAGACCGCTCGCGAGCTGGTCACCTCCGGCGCGGCGATCACCAACGCCACCGACGGTTGGACCAACATGCAGACGGCCTTCAAATCCGGCGAGGCCGCCATGATGATCAACGGTCCGTGGGCCGTCGCCGACACCTACGCCGGCGACCAGTTCAAGGACAAGGCCAACCTCGGCGTCGCCGCGGTCCCGGCCGGCTCGGCCAAGGCGGGCTCCCCCCAGGGCGGCCACGACCTCGGCGTCTACGCCGGTTCCAAGAACCGCGACGCCGCGCACGCCTTCGTGGAGTACATGACCTCCCAGGACGTCCAGGTGCAGTCGGCGAAGGAGCTCAGCCTGCTCCCGACCCGTACCGCCGCCTACGAGCAGCCCGACGTCAAGGGCAGCGAGATGGTGCAGTTCTTCAAGCCGGCCGTCGACAAGGCCGTCGAGCGCGCCTGGATCCCGGAGAACGGCTCCCTCTTCGAGCCGCTGAAGGTCGAGTACACCAAGGCGATCACCGGGGCGTCGAGCCCGGAGGACGCGGCCAAGGCGGCCGGCGTCGAGTTCCGCAAGATCCTCAAGGGCTGGAAGTAACGAAACCATGGCTGCTCACACCAGCCAGTCGGTGGCGAAGGCCGCGGGCGATGTCGAGACCGACACCGCCCGCGGCCGGAGCCGCATGACTGACAACGGGAACAACGGGACCCGGGGCTCGAACGGCGGACTGCGGCGCGCACTCGCCACGCACTGGTACGCCTGGACCATGATCGCCCCGGTGGTGCTCGTACTCGGCGTGATCATCGGCTGGCCGCTCGTGCGCGGCGTCTACCTGTCGCTGACCGACGCCAACGAACGCAACGTCTCCCGCACCATCGGCGCGCGCCACATCGAGGCCACGTACGAGTTCGTCGGACTCGACAACTACGCGGCCGTACTGAGCGACCCGGTGTTCCTGCAGCGGCTGGTGTGGACGGTGATGTGGACCGTCGCGTGCGTGTCCATCACCTTCGCGCTCGGCCTGGTCCTGGCCAACATGCTCAACAGGGACTTCAAGGGCCGCGCCGCCTACCGGATGGCGCTCATCCTGCCCTGGGCCGTTCCCGGCTTCGTCTCCGTCTTCGCCTGGCGGTTCCTCTTCAACCGCGACAACGGCATCCTCAACAAGGTCCTCGACGGCGGCGGCATCGCCGCCGTCCCGTGGCTCGACGACCCCACCTGGGCCAAGTTCTCCGTCGTCGCCGTCAACGTCTGGCTCGGCGTGCCCTTCATGATGGTCGCCCTCCTCGGCGGACTGCAGTCGATCCCCGGCGAGCTCTACGAGGCCGCCGAGATGGACGGCGCCAGCGCCTGGCAGCGCTTCCGGCACATCACCCTGCCGGGGCTGCGCGCGGTCAGCATGACCGTGATCCTGCTCTCCACCATCTGGACCTTCAACATGTTCCCGGTGATCTTCCTGCTCACGCGGGGCGGACCGGGCGACTCCACGGAGATCCTGGTGACCCAGGCCTTCCGCGAGGCCTTCGTGTCGAGCCCGCGCGACTTCGCCGGCTCCGCCACATGGGGCGTACTGATCCTCGCCCTGCTCATGATCTTCGCGCTGGTCTACCGGCGCTCGCTGCGCAAGCAGGGAGAGGTGTGGTGACCATGACCACCCGCATCCGGGGCCGCCGCGCCCCGCTCGCCTCCGTCGGGCTGCACGCCACCCTGCTCGCGGCCTCCGTCATCGCCGTCTTCCCGGTGCTGTGGATCCTGCTGACCTCCCTCAAGCCGGCCGAGGACGCGATCAGCACCGACTTCGTCAAGGACCCCTCCCTCGGGAACTACACGTACCTGCTGGAGTCGAGCCACTTCCTCAGCTGGTTCGCCAACTCGGTCCTGGTCGCCGGCGTCACCACCGTCCTCGGCGTGTTCATCGCCGCCACGACCGGGTACGCGGTCAGCCGGTTCAAGTTCCCCGGCATGAAGCCCCTGATGTGGACCCTGCTCATCACGCAGATGTTCCCCATGGCGATCCTCATCGTCCCGCTCTACAACCTGATGGGCGACCTCGGCCTGCTCAACCAGCCGGTCGGCCTGATCATCACGTACCTCACCATCGCCGTGCCGTTCTGCGCCTGGATGATGAAGGGCTTCTTCGACACCATCCCGGTGGAGATCGACGAATCCGGCCGCGTCGACGGGCTCAACCCCTTCGGCACGTTCTGGCGGCTCATCCTGCCGCTCGCCAAGCCCGGCCTCGCCGTCACCGGCTTCTACGCCTTCATCACCGCCTGGGGCGAGGTCGCCTACGCCTCCGCCTTCATGGTCGGCGAGGAGAACCTCACCCTGGCCGGCGGCCTGCAGACCTTCGTCACGCAGTACACCTCCAACTGGGGTGCGATGAGCGCCGCCTCGGTCCTCATCGCGATCCCCGCAGCGATCTTCTTCGTCTTCGCCCAGCGTCACCTCGTCGCCGGGATGACGGCAGGCGCCACCAAGGGCTGACCACCCCGCCTGCCCCCTCTCACCCCCGGCCCGATCTCTTCAAGGACACCATGACCCAGCACCTCGCCGACGCGCTCCCCACCTCCACCGGCACCCAGCCCGGCTGGTGGAGAGAAGCGGTGATCTACCAGGTCTATCCGCGCAGCTTCGCCGACTCCAACGGGGACGGCATGGGGGACCTCGAAGGCGTCCGCAGCCGACTGCCCTACCTCAAGGAGCTGGGCGTCGACGCCGTCTGGCTCAGCCCCTTCTACGCCTCCCCGCAGGCCGACGCCGGCTACGACGTCGCCGACTACCGGGCCATCGACCCGATGTTCGGCACCCTGCACGACGCCGACGCCGTGATCCGCGAGGCCCACGCCCTGGACCTGCGCATCATCGTGGACCTCGTCCCCAACCACTGCTCCGACCAGCACGAGTGGTTCAAGCAGGCGCTGCGCGAGGGCCCCGGCACTCCGCTGCGCGAGCGCTTCCACTTCCGCCCGGGGCGGGGCCCCGGGGGCGCCGAGCCGCCGAACGACTGGGAGTCGATCTTCGGCGGCCCGGCCTGGACCCGCGTCGCGGACGGCGAGTGGTACCTGCACCTCTTCGCCCCCGAGCAGCCCGACTTCAACTGGGAGCACCCCGCCGTCCAGGACGAGTTCCGCTCCATCCTGCGGTTCTGGCTCGACCTCGGCGCCGACGGCTTCCGCATCGACGTCGCCCACGGCCTGGTCAAGGCCCCCGGGCTGCCCGACCTCGGCCGCGACGAGCAGCTCAAGCTCCTCGGCAACCAGGTGCTCCCCTTCTTCGACCAGGACGGGGTGCACGAGATCTACCGCTCCTGGCGCCGCGTCCTCGACGAGTACGCGGGCGACCGCATCGGCGTCGCCGAGGCCTGGACCCCGAGCGCCGACCGCACCGCGCTCTACCTCCGCCCCGACGAGCTGCACCAGGCGTTCAACTTCCACTACCTGGGCACCGGCTGGGACGCCGAGGCGCTGCGCGGCGCCATCGACGAGTCCCTCGACGCGATGCGGCCC
>NZ_JBHXRU010000183.1:0-5333 GCF_042716255.1 Streptomyces sp. NPDC058662
GTGCGGGCGCGCCCAGCAGGGCGGCCGCCCCGGCGCCGGCGGCCAGCACCGCACGCCGGGCGGGCCGGGCGCAGGGGGAGCTGCGGGAGGCGTCCGGCGCCCGGGGGGCCTTGGGGGCGCGGGGTGCGTCGGGGGTGCGGGGGGTGGTGCCGGGGATGCGAGGGGTGTCGCAGGTGCGGGGCTTGTCGGGATCGACGCCGGCACCGGTCTCGGACATGCGGGGCTCCTCTGCGGACCGACGGGAGGTCTCAGGCGGCATCGGGCACGCGCAGCACCTCGGTGCTGCCGCGTGCGGCGAGGTGGCGCGGGTCATCGGCGAGCCCGGCCGGCACCGCGCAGGGGCGGACCCCGTCCGCGGTGAGCCGCCCCCGCCGGAAGTGCACGACGGTGGCCGCGCCCCGGTCCGAACGGGCGCCGCGTTTCGATGAGTCTGGTCCACGGGCGCCGTGCCGGTAAGTGCGCCGAAATGGACAGCGGGATCTCGGTCACACGGCGCCGTTCGCCCGGCGGGGCCGGCGTGACGGCGCCCGCCGCCTCGTACCCCGCCCGGCGTCACCGGGCCGCGATAACGGCGGCCGGTCAGGGCAGGATCGCGTACGGTCCGGCCGTCGCCCCGGGGCGCGGGCAGGCGCCCCGGGCCCGCACGGGCGGGCGGACGGGAATCGAACCCCGCGAGAGCACGGCGCCGCCACCGGCGTCGCATACTGAATCCCGAAACCCACTGGAGCCGCCACCGTGACCCACCCCACCGCCCCCTTCCCCGCGTCGGGGCCCGCCGCCCCCGCGGCCGGACCCACCGTGGCGATCGACATCGGCGGGACGAAGATCGCCGGTGCGCTGGTGCACCCCGACGGCACGATGACGGCCACCACCCGCCGCCCCACCCCCCGCGGCGCGGACCCGGACGCGGTCATGGCGGCCGTGGCCGAGGTCGTCGCCGACCTGGCGGGCTCGCCGCTGTGGGGGTCGGCCGTGCGCTGCGGAATCGGCAGCGCCGGTCCGGTGGACGCCTCCCGGGGCACCGTGAGCCCGGTCAACATCGGCGCGTGGCGGGACTTCCCCGTCACGGAGCGGGTCTCGGCGGAACTCGCGGCGCGGGGCGCCGCCGTGCCGACCGTGCTCGTCGGCGACGGCGTGGCGATGACCGCGGCCGAGCACTGGCTGGGCGCGGCCCGGGGCCACGCCAACGCCCTGTGCATGGTGGTCTCCACCGGAGTCGGCGGCGGCCTCGTGCTGAACAACCAGCTCCACCCCGGCCCCACCGGCAACGCGGGCCACATCGGCCACATCAGCGTGTCCTTCGACGGCGAACCGTGCGTCTGCGGCGGACGCGGCTGCGTCGAGTCCCTCGCCTCGGGCACCGCCATCGCCCGCTGGGCGGCGGCCCAGGGCTGGACGCCGGCGGCCCGGGCGGGCCGGCCCGGCGACGCCTCGGCGGCGGGCGTGGCCGCGGCGGCCGAGGCAGGCGACCCGATCGCCCTGGCCGCCTTCGACCGCGCGGGCCGTGCCCTGGCGGCGGCCATCGCCGCCACCGCGACCCTCGTGGAGACGGACATCGCGGTGATCGGCGGCGGCGTCGCCGCCTGCGGAGACACCCTGTTCGCCCCGATCCGCACGCACCTCGCGGGCTACGCCGCGCTGTCCTTCGTCCGCGACCTCACCGTGGTCCCGGCCACCCTCGGTACCCACGCCGGCCTGATCGGCGCGGCGGCCGCCGCGACGATGCTGCTCCCCGCGTGACCGCGACGCGGCGCGCCCCCGCCGCCGGGGCGGCGGGCCCGGCGGCGCGGGTCAGGGTTTGACCGAGCGGTAGTAGCGGCCCGCGCCCTCGTGCAGGTCCAGCGGGTCGGTGTAGATCGCCGTCCGCAGGTCCACCAGCTGGGCCGCGTGCACCTGGTGCCCGATGTCGTCCCGGCTGTGGATCACCGTGCGCGTGAACTGCTCCGTCAGACCGGCGTCCGTGCCCGCCGTGGTCACCAGCAGGTTCGGTACGGCCAGGGTCGCCACCGCGCTGGTGTTCCGCGCCCGCTTGTACGCGTCCTGCGGCATCACCGCCGCCCGGTAGTACCGCGCCGGGCTCCCGCCGCCCTGCAACTGCTCCACCAGGTCGCCGAGCTGCACGAGGCGGATGTCGAAGCGCTCCGACAGCTCGCGCACGGCGCTCGTCGGAAGGCCGCCGGACCAGAAGAAGGCGTCGATCCGCCCGGCCTCCAACTCGGCCGGCATGGTGTCGATGCCGATGGACACCGGGGTGATGTCCCGCGCCGGGTCCAGCTTCGCCGCCGTCAGCAGCCGCTCCGAGACCAGCCGCACCCCGGACCCGGGCTGGCCGATGGCCACCCGCTTGCCCCGCAGGTCACGCGCCGACTGCACCGGGGACCCGGCCGGCACCACCAGCTGCACGTAGTCGTCGTAGAGCCGCGCGAGCCCGCGCAGCTGCCCCGCGCCGGGCTTGCCGTCCAGCCGGTACTTGGCCACCGCGTCCGCCGTCGCCACCGTGAAGTCCGCCTCCCCGGCCGCCAGCCGCTGGAGGTTCTGCTGCGAGCCCTCGCTGGGAGCCAGCCGCACCCTCACCCCCGGCATGTCCCGGCCGAGCTCCTGCTCCAGCAGCTGCCCGTAGCGGTGGTAGACCCCGGTCCGCACGCCCGTGCTGAAGGTCAACTCGCCTCCGAGCTCGGGCTCCGCGAACGGTTTGAGCCACCACAGCAGCACACCGAGCGCAGCGAGGACCGCCACCAGTGCCCGCAGGGCATGGCGCCTGCTGACGCGCGGCGGTACGGAAGGCATGGCGCGATCCTGCCACCCGCCCCCCGTTCTGTCACGGGCCTTCCGCGGGGGCGGGCTCCGCGGGGGCCCGGGGCCTGTCCGGCACCGCCTACCCTTGTCGTATGACCAGCAGCGACCGGAGCCAGGCAGTGGACGTGAAGAGAAGCTACGAGGTGCGCACCTACGGGTGCCAGATGAACGTGCACGACTCCGAGCGGCTCTCCGGTCTGCTGGAGGACGCCGGCTACGTCCGGGCGCCCGAGAACGCCGACGGCGACGCCGATGTCGTGGTCTTCAACACCTGCGCGGTCCGCGAGAACGCGGACAACAAGCTCTACGGCAACCTCGGCCGGCTGGCCCCGATGAAGACGAAGCGCCCCGGCATGCAGATCGCCGTCGGCGGCTGCCTCGCGCAGAAGGACCGCGACACCATCGTCAAGAGGGCCCCCTGGGTCGACGTGGTCTTCGGCACGCACAACATCGGCAAGCTCCCCGTGCTGCTGGAGCGCGCCCGCGTCCAGGAGGAGGCCCAGGTCGAGATCGCCGAGTCGCTGGAGGCCTTCCCCTCCACCCTCCCGACCCGCCGCGAGTCCGCGTACGCCGCCTGGGTCTCGATCTCGGTCGGCTGCAACAACACCTGCACCTTCTGCATCGTCCCCGCGCTGCGCGGCAAGGAGGAGGACCGCCGTCCCGGCGACATCCTCGCCGAGGTCGAGGCCCTGGTCGCCGAGGGCGTCTCGGAGATCACCCTGCTCGGCCAGAACGTCAACGCGTACGGCTCCGACCTCGGCGACCGCGAGGCGTTCAGCAAGCTGCTGCGCGCCTGCGGGCAGATCGAGGGCCTGGAGCGGGTCCGCTTCACCTCCCCCCACCCGCGCGACTTCACCGACGACGTGATCGCGGCGATGGCCGAGACCCCGAACGTCATGCCGCAGCTGCACATGCCGATGCAGTCCGGCTCGGACCCGATCCTCAAGGCGATGCGGCGCTCGTACCGGCAGGAGCGCTTCCTCGGCATCATCGAGAAGGTCCGCGCCGCGATCCCGCACGCCGCGATCTCCACCGACATCATCGTGGGCTTCCCCGGCGAGACGGAGGAGGACTTCCAGCAGACGATGCACGCCGTGCGCGAGGCCCGCTTCGCGAACGCCTTCACCTTCCAGTACTCCAAGCGCCCCGGCACCCCCGCGGCCGAGATGGACGGGCAGATCCCCAAGGAGGTCGTGCAGGACCGCTACATGCGCCTGGTGGCCCTCCAGGAGGAGATCTCCTGGGAGGAGAACAAGAAGCAGGTCGGCCGCACCCTGGAGGTCATGGTCGCGGAGGGCGAGGGCCGCAAGGACGGCGCCACGCACCGGCTGTCGGGGCGTGCGCCCGACAACCGGCTGGTCCACTTCACCAAGCCCGGGGTCGAGGTCCGCCCGGGAGACGTGGTCACCGTCGACATCACCTACGCGGCCCCGCACCACCTGCTGGCCGAGGGGCCGACGCAGTCCGTGCGCCGCACCCGCGCCGGTGACGCCTGGGAGAAGCGCAACGCCGCTCCGGCGCAGCCGGCGGGCGTCATGCTCGGCATCCCGACCCTGGGCGTCCCGGCGCCGCTGCCGGCCGCCACGTCGGGCTGCGCGGCCGGCTCCTGAGTCGGATGGGGGGCGCGCCGCAGCCGCCCCCCACCCGTCGGCACGGGGGCGCCGCAGGGGCGTGAGGGGCGGCTAGGCTGCGGATCATGCTCGTAGCCGCTGCCGTCTGTCCCGCCCCGCCGCTGCTCGTGCCGGAGGTCGCCGCCGGCGCCGCCGCCGAACTCGGCGACGCCCGTACCGCCTGCTCCGACGCGCTGGCGGTGCTCGCCGCCTCCCGCCCCGACCTGCTGGTCGTCGTCGGCCCGACCGACCCCGACCACGCGGGCCCCTACCCGCAGGGCGCCCGGGGCGGCTTCCGCGGCTTCGGGGTCGAGTCCGACGTACGGCTGGGGGAGGGCGAGGAGGGGCCGCGCCTGCTGCCGCCCTCGCTCGCGGTCGGCGCCTGGCTGCTCGGCCGCGCCCGCTGGGGCTCCGCCCCGGTCGAGGGGCTCGGGGTGGCGGAGGGCCTGGACACCGGGGAGTGCCTGGAAGCCGGCCGCAGACTCGCCACCCGCGAGGCCCGCGTCGCGCTGCTCGTGATGGGCGACGGCAGCGCCTGCCGCACCCTGAAGGCCCCCGGTTACCTCGACGAGCGCGCCGCAGCCTTCGACGCGGCGGCCGCCGCCGCCCTCGGCGCCGCCGACACAACCGCGCTCACCGCCCTCGACGCCGGGCTCGCCGCCGAGCTCATGGCCGCCGGACGGGCCCCCTGGCAGGTACTGGCCGGCGCCGCGTCCGACGCGGGCCTCGGGGGCCGGCTGCTCTACGAGGACGCCCCGTACGGGGTCGGCTACTTCGTCGCCGCCTGGTCCTGACGGGCATGCCGAAGGGGGGGGGGGTGAGCGGTTACCCCCCCCCCTAGGCCAACCCCGGGGGGGGGCCCCCGCGGCGGGGGCGCCCCCGGGGGGTGGGTGTGGGGGGGAATTGCCCCGGCCAACCACGCCAATG
>NZ_JBHXRU010000184.1:0-5330 GCF_042716255.1 Streptomyces sp. NPDC058662
GGGCCCCGCCGAGAGGCGGGGCCCACGGCCGTCCAGGTCCCGGTTTGACCCCCTGGAACCGGGACCGTAACCTAGACCGTCGGCATGCCTGGGCAATCTGCCCGGCGCGTGCCGCGCTCCTGAGCACCTTCCTCCCGCGTCGTGCGCGCAAGCGCCGTACGGGAGAGGCCGCTCGTCCAATCCGGATCAGTGCGGTCCTGTCGCGAGACGGGGTCCCGACTGAGCGGCTGGCTTCAGGAGCACCCGTCCCGAGTGAGAGAGAGATCCGCGTGTACGCCATCGTGCGCAGCGGTGGTCGCCAGCACAAGGTTGCTGTTGGTGACATCGTTGAGGTTGACAAGATTTCCACTGCCAAGGTTGGCGACACGGTCGAGCTCTCGACCCTGCTCGTTGTCGACGGCGACGCCGTGACCAGCGACCCGTGGGTGCTGGCCGGGATCAAGGTCCAGGCCGAGATCGTGGACCACCACAAGGGCGCCAAGATCGACATCCTGCGCTACAAGAACAAGACCGGCTACCGCCGTCGCCAGGGTCACCGCCAGCAGTACACGGCGATCAAGGTCACCGGTATCCCCACGGCTGCGAAGTAAGAGGGACTGAGACATGGCACACAAGAAGGGCGCATCGTCCACCCGTAACGGGCGCGACTCCAATGCCCAGCGGCTCGGCGTCAAGCGCTTCGGCGGTCAGGTCGTCTCCGCCGGCGAGATTCTCGTCCGCCAGCGCGGCACCCACTTCCACCCGGGTTCGGGTGTCGGTCGTGGTGGCGACGACACGCTGTTCGCGCTGCAGGCCGGTGCCGTGCAGTTCGGCACGCACCGTGGCCGCAAGGTCGTGAACATCGTTCCGGCTGCCTGATCCAGCTCCTGCTGATCAAGCGTTCGTAACTTACCGAGGGCGGATCTCACCTCTTCCCGGCACGAGCCGGGAAGAGAGGTCCGCCCTCGGCGCGTTGTCATACAGACACGTTTAATGGGCAGCAAGGCCTGCCCGGGACATTCCCGTATGTATCTGGAGGAACACCCATGACCACCTTCGTGGACCGCGTCGAGCTGCACGTCGCCGCGGGTAACGGGGGCCACGGCTGCGCCTCCGTTCACCGGGAGAAGTTCAAGCCGCTCGGCGGCCCCGACGGCGGCAACGGCGGTCGCGGCGGCGATGTGATCCTGGTCGTCGAGCAGGCTGTCACCACCCTGCTGGACTACCACCACAGCCCCCACCGCAAGGCCACCAACGGCAAGCCCGGCGAGGGCGGCAACCGCTCCGGCAAGGACGGCCAGGACCTGGTCCTGCCCGTGCCGGACGGCACCGTCGTCCTCGACAAGGAGGGCAACGTCCTCGCCGACCTCGTCGGCCAGGGCACCACCTACGTCGCCGCCGAGGGCGGCCGCGGCGGCCTCGGCAACGCCGCGCTCTCCTCGGCCCGCCGCAAGGCCCCCGGCTTCGCCCTGCTCGGCGTCCCCGGTACCGCCGGCGACGTGGTCCTGGAGCTCAAGACCGTCGCCGACGTGGCGCTGGTCGGCTTCCCAAGCGCCGGCAAGTCCTCGCTGATCTCGGTGCTCTCCTCGGCCAAGCCGAAGATCGCGGACTACCCCTTCACCACCCTGGTCCCGAACCTGGGCGTCGTCACGGCCGGCTCGACCGTCTACACCATCGCCGACGTCCCGGGTCTGATCCCCGGCGCCAGCCAGGGCCGCGGCCTGGGCCTGGAGTTCCTGCGCCACGTCGAGCGCTGCTCGGTGCTCGTGCACGTGCTGGACACCGCCACGCTGGAGTCCGACCGCGACCCGATCGCGGACCTGGACGTCATCGAGGAGGAGCTGCGGCTCTACGGCGGCGGCCTGGAGAAGCGGCCCCGCCTCGTCGTCCTCAACAAGGTCGACATCCCCGACGGCCAGGAGCTCGCGGACATGGTCCGCCCGGACCTGGAAGCCCGCGGATACAAGGTGTTCGAGGTCTCCGCGGTCGCCCGTACGGGCCTCAAGGAGCTCTCGTACTTCCTCGCCGAGGTCATCGCCAAGGCCCGTGCCCGCAAGCCCAAGGAGGAGGCGACCCGTATCGTCATCCGCCCGAAGGCCGTGGACGACGCCGGCTTCACCGTCACCTACGACGAGGCCGAGGACGTCTACAACGTGCGCGGCGAGAAGCCGGAGCGCTGGGTCCGCCAGACCGACTTCAACAACGACGAGGCCGTGGGCTACCTGGCGGACCGCCTCAACCGCCTCGGTGTCGAGGACGCGCTGCGCAAGGCCGGCGCCCGCGCCGGTGACGGCGTCGCCATCGGTTCCGACGAGAACGCGGTCGTCTTCGACTGGGAGCCGACCGTCATGGCCGGCGCCGAGATGCTCGGCCGCCGCGGCGAGGACCACCGGCTGGACGCTCCGCGTCCGGCGACGCAGCGCCGCAAGGAGAAGGACGCCACGCGCGACGACTCCGCCCAGCAGGAGTACGACGAGTTCCGGCCCTTCTAATCCGATTTTCGGCGTGTTCACCCGGCCGGGTTCGAGGGCGCTTTCACCTCGGTCGCCTAGGATCCACCGGGTGAACGACAACAACCCCCCCACCGTTGCCGTTGTGGTGATCGCGTACAACGACGCCGGGCTCGTGGGCGAAGCCGTCTCGTCGGCTCTCGCCCAGGGCCCGGTGGTCGCCGAGGTCATCGCCGTGAACGACGCCTCGTCCGACGACACGGCGAAGGTGCTGGATGAGCTGGCCGGCGTCCATCCCCGCCTCAGGGTCATTCACCGCGAGGAGAACAGCGGCGGATGCGGGACCCCGCGCAACGACGGCATCGCCGCCGCCACCGCCCCGTACGTCCTCTTCCTCGACAGCGACGACGTGCTGCCGCCCGGAGCGGCCGAGGCCCTGCTGCGCGCCGCCGTCGAGCACGACGCACCGGTCACCGTGGGCGCGGCCGTACGGCGGGAGCTGCCGCTGCACCACGACGTGCCGTGGATGCCGGGGCTCTACACCCCCGGCGACGTCATCGAGCGGCCCGCGGACCGGCCCGAGCTGGTCCGGGACACCCTCTGCGTCAACAAGCTGTACGAGCGCTCCTTCCTGCGCAAGCACGACCTGCGCTTCCCCGACGGCCGCTTCGTCTACGAGGACTTCGTCTTCACCGCCCGCGTCCTGGCCGCGGCCCCCCGCATCGCCGTCATCGGCGACCTCGTCTACATCTGGCACGTGCGCCGCGACGCCGCCGAGGTGTCCATCTCCCTCGACCGCGAGGACGTCGGGAACTGGCTCTCGCGCATCGAGGCCCACCGCACGGCCTCCCGCGTCCTGGCCGACGCCTCCCCGGAGCTGGGCCGCGCCTGCCAGGTGAAGTTCCTGGAGTACGACCTGCGCATGTACCTGCGCGAGGTCGGCAAGGACCCCGGCTACCAGGCCGCCTGGTGGACCTCGACCCGCGCGTACCTCGACACCTTCACCGCCGCCGACCTCGATGCCGCGACCGCCCCCACCCGCTGGATCGTGCGGGTGCTCCGCGCCACCGCGACCCCGCCCGCCGACGTCGTGCGCCTGACCCGCCTCGCCGCCGAGCCGCCACTGCTGCCGCCGCCCTACGCCGCCGACGCGGCGGGGACGCCCGTGTGGAGCGCGGAGCTGCCGGTCGAGCTGGACGGCCTGACCGGGCTGCCGGTGGCGGAGCTGCCCGTCTCCGTGGACGCCGAACCGCAGGGCCGCGCGTCCGTCCGCATTCGCCTGCACGACCTCTACGGCCGCCTCGCCGAGGCCGGCCCGGAGACCGCGCAGCTGCACTTCCTGCCCCGCTCGGGCGGCGATCCGGTGCTCGCCCGGCCGGTCGCCCTCACTCCCGACGCGGACGGCGGCTGGAGCGCGGTACTGCCCTTCCGGCTCCGCGACCTGGCCGACACCGGCCGGCGGCAGGGCCTGCGCCGGATGCAGCGCTGGACCGTCAAGGTGGGCGTGCGCTTCGCCGACGGGAGCTCCCTTCTGACCTCCCTGCGCCCCCACGGCGGACTCCTCCACCGTCGCGCCCTGCCCAGCAGCCGGTACGGTGTGCTGCTGGCGCAGCCGTACCGCACCGGATCCGGCGCGCTGGCCCTGCGCCTCGCACCGGGCGTCGAGGGCGCGCTCTACCTCGTGCGCAACCGCCTGCACCGGGCCCGGGCGGGCCGCGGGACGGGCTGAACCACCAGCGGGGACCGTACGGCGGCGAACGCCCCCGGCGGGACCGGCTGGAGCCAGAACAAGGACAGGACCAGGAGATACACATGACGTTTCTGATCACCGGTGGCGCCGGGTACATCGGCGCGCACGTCGTCCGCGCGATGCTGCTCGCGGGGGAGGAGGTCGTCGTCCTCGACGACCTCTCCACGGGCAACGAGGACCGCGTTCCGGAGGGCGTACCGCTGGTGGTCGGCTCGGTACTGGACCGGCTGGTGCTGGACAGGACCATCGCCGAGCACAAGATCACCGGCGTGGTGCACCTGGCGGGCAAGAAGCAGGTCGGCGAGTCCGTCGAGAAGCCGCTGTACTACTACCACGAGAACGTGCAGGGCCTCACGGTCCTGCTCCAGGCCGTGGCCGCCGCCGGCGTCCGCAACGTCCTCTTCTCCTCCTCCGCCTCCGTCTACGGCATGCCCGACGTCGACCTGGTCACCGAGGAGACCCCCTGCGCGCCGCTCAGCCCCTACGGCGAGACCAAGCTGGCGGGTGAGTGGCTGGTGCGCGCGGCCGGCAAGGCGCACGGCATCTCCACGGCCTGCCTGCGCTACTTCAACGTGGCGGGCGCCGCGACCCCCGAGCTCGCCGACACCGGCGTGTTCAACCTGGTCCCGATGGTCTTCGAGCGCTACGACGCCGGTCAGGGGGCCAAGATCTTCGGGGACGACTACCCGACCCCGGACGGCACCTGCATCCGCGACTACATCCACGTCGAGGACCTCGCGGAGGCCCACGTGGCGGCGGCCCGCAAGCTCGCAGAATGGGCCGCGACCGGGGACTACAAGGACCTCACCGTCAACATCGGGCGCGGCGAGGGCGTCTCGGTCGCGGAGATGGTCGAGCTGCTGAACCAGGGCACCGGCCACACGCACGCCCCGGTGATCAGCCCGCGCCGCCCCGGCGACCCGGCGAAGGTCGTGGCCTCGGCCGACAAGATCACCGCCGAGCTGGGCTGGAAGGCCCGGCACGACGTCCGCGAGATGGTCACCTCCGCCTGGGCGGGCTGGGAGGCCAACAAGGCCGCCCGCGCGGACCGCTCCAAGGACGCGCACAAGGCCTGACCGGCTCCCGGCCGCTCGCCCGAGCGGCCGGCGGGTCCGTACACGTACGCGGCCGCCCGCCCCGGACATCCGGGG
>NZ_JBHXRU010000185.1:0-5295 GCF_042716255.1 Streptomyces sp. NPDC058662
TTCTGCGTTTCCGACTCTATCAGACTCTTTCGTGTCCGATTCCCGGTCGAAGCGGGTTTCGCTTTCCAGGTTTCCGCTTTCGCGTTTCCCTTTCCAACGACTCCGACTCTATCAGACCCTTTCGGGCCTGACCCCCAGTCAGCGGGGTTTGCCTTCCGGGCTGTTGGGCCCTTTCGACGAGTGAGACAGTAGCGGATTCCTCGCCGTCGAACCTAATCGGCGGCTGCGTCCTGGAACGCGGATTCCTCATTCGCAAACACGCATGAAAACGGCACGACACAGTGCGTCGTTCGTTCGAATGTGTGGTGCGGGATGGCTGTCCGGGGACCGACCGGGGTCGGCGCTCACTTCGGACAACTCGAAGAACCTTACGGATCTGGCACATGTGTGTCAACCCTCGCCGGGCGAGGACTCGGAGCCGCGGCACCCCTGCGGGGTCCCGTACCCGGACCGGCGCTCGTACCGCTGCCGCGGGGCCGTCAGCTGTTGCCGGAGGCGAGCTCGCGGCTGCGGTCGCGGGCCGCTTCGAGGGCGGCGATCAGGGCCGCGCGGACGCCGTGCTTCTCCAACTCCACGATCGCGTTGATCGTCGTACCGGCGGGAGAGGTGACGGCCTCGCGGAGCTTGACCGGGTGCTCGCCGCTGTCGCGGAGCATCACGGCGGCGCCGATGGCGGCCTGGACGATCAGGTCGTGCGCCTGGGCGCGCGGCAGGCCGAGGAGGATGCCGGCGTCGGTCATGGCCTCGACGAGGAAGTAGAAGTAGGCGGGGCCGGAGCCGGAGAGGGCGGTGGCCGCGTCCTGCTGTGACTCGGGGACGCGCAGGGTCTTGCCGACGCTGCCGAAGATCTCCTCGGTGTGGAGGAGGTGGGCGGCGGTGGCGTGGCTGCCGGCGGAGATGACGGACATGGCCTCGTCGACGAGGGCCGGGGTGTTCGTCATGACGCGGACGACGGGGGTGCCGGGCGCGAACCTCTCCTCGAAGAAGGAGGTGGGGACGCCGGCGGCGCCGCTGATGACCAGGCGGTCGGTGGGGACGTGCGGGGCGAGCTCGTCGAGGAGCTTGCCCATGTCCTGCGGCTTGACCGTGAGGATGAGGGTGTCCGCGCGCTTGGCCGCTTCGGCATTGCCGACCGCCTCGACGCCGTAGCGGGTACGGAGCTCCTCGGCGCGTTCGGCGCGGCGGGCGGTGACGAGGAGCTTGGAGGCGGGCCAGCCGCCGCGGATCATTCCGCTGAGCAGGGCCTCGCCGATCTTGCCGGTACCGAGGACTGCGACTGTCTGGGTCATGCCCGATTCACCTCGCCTGGGGGCCCCTCCCGGCGTGGCCGGGGGAGTTCTTGCCCGCGTACTGCGGATACGTCCTCATCCTCGCACTCGGCGGCCGACGGGCGGGCTGGATGTCCGGCCTGTGGGCGTCAGGGCGTGCGGCGGCGCAGGGTGGCCGCGCCGAGGGCCAGGACGAGCAGGGCGCAGCCGGCGACCACGGCGGCGTCGCGGACGAAGGCGGCCGTCATGTCGGTGTGCGTGAGGACCTGGGTCATGCCGTCGACGGCGTAGGACATGGGCAGTGCGTGGGAGAGGCCTTCGAGGACCGGGTGCATGGTTTCGCGGGCGGCGAAGAGCCCGCACAGCAGCAGTTGGGGGAAGATCACCGCCGGCATGAACTGGACGGCCTGGAACTCGGACGCCGCGAAGGCGGAGACGAAGAGGCCGAGGGCGGTCCCGAGGAGCGCGTCGAGCAGGGCGACGAGCAGGAGCAGCCAGGGGGAGCCGACGACGTCGAGGCCGAGGACCCACAGGGCGAGGGCGGTGGCGAGGACGGACTGGACGACGGCCACGGCGCCGAAGGCGAGGGCGTAGCCGGCGATGAGGTCGCCCTTGCCCAGCGGCATGGCGAGGAGGCGTTCGAGGGTGCCGGAGGTGCGCTCGCGCAGGGTGGCGATGGACGTCACCAGGAACATCGTGATCAGCGGGAAGATGCCGAGGAGGCCGGCGCCGACGCTGTCGAAGGTGCGGGGGCTGCCGTCGAAGACGAAGCGGAGCAGCGTCAGCATCAGTACGGGGACCAGGAGCATCAGCGCGATGGAGCGCGGGTCGTGGCGCAGCTGGCGCAGGACGCGGCCCGCGGTGGCGGCCGTACGGGAGAGGGCGGGCGCGAGGCGCGGTGCGGCTGGGCGGTGGCCGGGGGGCGGGGGGCCCGCCGGGGACGGGCTGCTGGTCGTGGGGACGGCGTTCATCGGCTCTGCTCCCGGGCGGTGGTGGTGGCGGTGGCTTGGACAGGGGCGGTGCCTGTGGCCGTGGCGTTGGCGTCGGCGTTGGCGTCGTCGACGAGGCGGAGGAAGCCCTCCTCGACCGTGGCCGAGTGGGTGCGGGTGCGCAGGGCGTCGGGGGTGCCGTGGGCGAGGATCCGGCCCTCGCGCATCAGCAGCAGGTCGTGGCACCGCTCGGCCTCGTCCATCACGTGGGAGGAGACGAGGATCGTGGTGCCGCGGGTGGCGGTGAGGTCGTGGAAGAGGCTCCACAGGTCGCGGCGCAGGACGGGGTCGAGGCCGACCGTGGGTTCGTCGAGGACCAGCAGCTCGGGGGTGCCGAGCAGGGCGACGGCGAGGGAGACGCGGCTGCGCTGGCCTCCGGAGAGCCGGCCGGCGAGGGCGTCGGCGCGGGAGCCCAGGTCGACGTCGGTGAGGGCGCGGGCGACGGCGTCGGCGCGGCGGTGGGAGGCGGCGCGGCCGGGGTCGAGGACGGCGGCGAAGTAGTCGAGGTTCTGGCGGACGGTGAGGTCGTCGTAGACGGAGGGCGCCTGGGTGACGTAGCCGATGCGGGAGCGGAGCCCGGGGTGGCCGGCGGGGTGGCCGAGGACGTCGAGGGTGCCGGTGACGTGGGCCTGGGTGCCGACGACAGCGCGCATCAGGGTGGACTTGCCGCAGCCGGAAGGGCCGAGGAGGCCGGTGATGCGGCCTCGGGGGACGTCGAAGGCGATGTCGTCGAGGACGGTGCGGAGGGTGCGGGAGGTGCCGCGGCGGACGGTCAGGGCGGTGGCGTGCACGGCGGGCGGGGGTGGGGGCGGGGTCCCGGCGGGCGAGTTATTCATCATGTGATGAATAATGCGCCTGGGGGTTCCGGTCGTCAACAGGTCGGGACGGGCGGCCTGCGGCCCGCCGCACGCGGACGCCCGGCACCGCCGGTCGTGCCGGGCGGCGCGGAAGGGCTTCGCCCGGGCCGTGCCGCACGTGGCGGCGGGGCCGGACGGGGGGACGTGAGGGCGGGGGCGGGCGGGCTACTTCTTGCGCTTCGGGCGGCGCGCGGCGGGGTTGCCCGTACGGGTGTTGCGGCGGCGGAGGAATTCGGCCGAGGCGCGCTCGTACTCGGCGCGGCGCAGCTTCTCGCCCGGCGCCTCGACCAGGGAGCGGATGAAGTAGGCGATGAGGGAGCCGATGAAGCCGATGGCCTTGAGGCCCTTGAGCGCCGCCTCGTCGGAGGACGGCGCCGGGCGGCGGCTGTACGACTCCCAGGTCTTGCCGAAGGCGATGGAGCTGGCGATCGCGAAGAGGACGACGACGGAGATGCTCAGGAACGGGCCGACATGGCCGAGCTCCAGACCCTCGTAGGCGAAGCGCAGCAGGTACGCGGCGCTGAAGGCCCCGGCGAGCGAGCCGACGGCGACGCCGACGCGGCGCAGGGCGTAGCCGCCGTCGTGCTTGAGCCAGGTGGTACCGAAGAAGCGGATCGGCTCGGGCTCGGGGCCGGTGGGAGCCGTCGCGGCCGGGGCCGGGGCCGCTCCGGCGGGGGTCTGGTCTCGCTGGTCGTCGCTCACACCAGCGATTATCCCCCGCCGTGCGGTCCGGGCCGGTCGCGTCTCGCGTGGCGGAACGGCGCGGCGGTCAGGCGCAGCGTCCGGCGACGTAGCCGTCGCTGCCCGTCTTCACGTAGGCGTCGGAGACGAAGCGGCCGTTGCCGATGCAGTCCCAGATGTTGGTGGTGCCGTACGGGCCGCTGATGTTCGTACCGGGGCACTGGCAGCGGATCGTGACGTACCCGCCGGCCGGCAGGACGTCGATGATCGAGTAGTTGGTGCCGGGACCGCTGCGCACGTTGACCCGGTAGCCGGGCGCGAGCGGGAACGTGGGAAGGCTTGAGGTGGCGTCGGCGGCCAGGACTTGGCTTGAATCGTTCTCAACGGACATGCGAGAAATCCCCCCTTGGGCGTTGCTCGGCGCAACGCGCGCAGGGTAGCAGGACCTTGGATGTCCGCAGGGGCCATGGACTAGGCTCCGGCGGGGGTGGTGAGCGGTGCATTCGCGGCGCGCGGACTACGCGGGATTTCCGGAGTACGCCGGGCAGTACCGGCTCGAATCCGTGCTCGGATCCGGCGGTATGGGGGTCGTCCATCTGGCCGTCTCCAGCTCCGGGCTGAAACTCGCCGTCAAGGTCGTACACGCCGAGCACGCCGCGGATCCGGAGTTCCGGGCCCGGTTCCGCCAGGAGGTCGCGGCCGCCCGGCGGGTGAGCGGGGCGTTCACCGCGCCCGTCGTGGACGCGGATCCCGATGCGGAACGGCCCTGGATGGCCACGCTCTTCATCGACGCGCCGACCCTGGCGGAGCGGGTACGGGAACGGGTGCTTGACTCCGTCGAGCTGACCCGGCTGGCCGCGGGCCTGGCCGAGGCCCTGCGGGACATCCACCGTGCGGGCGTCGTGCACCGGGACCTGAAACCGAGCAATGTGCTGATGGCTCCGGACGGGGTGCGGGTGATCGACTTCGGCATCTCGCGTCCGACCGACAGCGACCTGCGGACCGAGACGGGCAAGCTGATCGGGACGCCGCCGTTCATGGCGCCGGAGCAGTTCCAGCGGCCCCGCGACGTGGGGACCGCCGCCGACGTGTTCGCGCTGGGGGCGGTCCTGGTCCACGCGGCGACCGGGCGGGGGCCCTTCGACTCCGACAGCCACTACCTGGTGGCGTACCAAGTGGTGCACAGCGAGCCCGACCTCGCGGGACTGCCTCGGCGGCTCGCCCCCATCGTGGCCCGGTGCCTGGCGAAGGATCCCGCCGAGCGGCCCACGGCTGACGCGCTGATCGCGGAGATGCGCGCCGTGGCCTATCCCACCGCCGAGGACACCCAGGCCTTCATCCCGCGGCCGCGCGGGCCGTCGGCGCGGCCGGGCGCGGCGCACGGGGAGCCCACGCACCGGCGGGAGCGGATCGCGACGGACGCGCCGGACGCGCCGGACGCCGTGGGTACGGCGGACGCGGCCGGCGCGGCCGGCGGTCGGCGCCGGCGCCGGTCGGCGC
>NZ_JBHXRU010000186.1:0-5180 GCF_042716255.1 Streptomyces sp. NPDC058662
GGCGGGCTCCCGCGCTTTGCACCACCGCAGCGCGATCTTGTTGATGTTAACGATATGACGCCCCGGCGCAGGCGGATGGGGGCGGGGGGGGGACCCAGCCCCGCCCGGCCCCCTCACGTGGTGGCTCCGTGCGCGACGGCGCCTTTCGGTGCTACTTCACGGCCTTGAGCGCGTCCACCACGCCGTAGCCGTAGTAGCCGGTCTGGCCCCACTTGCTCTCGCAGGTGGTGGCGTCGATCAGGGCGCCCGTGGCGTCGTAGATCTGGGCCGGGCAGTCCGCCTTGGTCGCCTGGGACTTCAGCATCCGCTGGAGCTGGGCCGGCGTCGCCGACGGGTGCGCGCTCTTGAGCAGAGCCGCGACACCGGCGACGTGCGGGGCGGCCATCGAGGTGCCCTGCTTGTAGCCGTAGCCGCCGCCGAGGACCGTCGACAGCACCCGTCCGTTGGCGTCCGGGGTGGCCGGGACCTGCCAGCGGTCGCCGCCGGGGGCGGCGACGTCCACGACGCCGAGGCCGTAGCTGGAGTAGTACGAGCGCAGGCCCTTGTCACCGGTCGCCGAGACCGTGACCACGCCCGGCAGCTGGGTGGGCAGGTCGAGGCAGACGCTCGGGTCGATGACGCGCTCGACCGGAGTGGTGTCGTTCGGACTGGTGGTGTCCGTGAGCGTGTCGGCGGCCAGGTCCTGGTTGGAGTTGCCCGCCGAGGCGATGTGCAGGGTGCCCTTGCGCTCCGCGTACTTGGTGGCCCGGCCTATCGCCTCGACGAGGGCCTTCTGGTCGTCGTCCGTCTTGCAGTTGAAGAGCCACGGGTCGACGTAGTAGCTGTTGTTCGTGACCTCGATGCCCTTCTCGGCGGCGAACATGAAGCCGCAGACGACCGCCTCGGTGTAGAAGAGGCTGGTCCCGGGCTCGCTCACCTTGATGCCGGCGACCTTCACGCCCGGCGCGACACCGCTGATGCCGACCCCGTTGCGCGGGGCGGCGATGGTGCCGGCCACGTGCGTGCCGTGGTCGCTGCCGTCCGCGTACGGGCGCCAGGCGCCCTCGGAGGTGTCGGCGACGCCGCCGACACAGTTGGCCGACTGCTCACGGGAGAAGTTGCCCGCCAGATCGGGGTGGGTGTCGTCGACACCCGTGTCGATGACGCCCACCGTGACGTTCCGGCTGCCATCGTTGATCTGGTGAGCCTGGTCGGCCTTGATCGCCCGCAAGTCCCACTGGTTGGACTCCAGGGGCTCCTGCCCCGGCGCGGCCTCGGCCGCCGCCTTGGCGGCGTCCTCCGCGCTCAGCTTCTGCGTGGTGCCCTCCTCGGTGGTCTGCACCGGGGAGAGGGGGGCCGTACGGGTGCTGCCGACCGATACGAACAGGCTGCGCTGGGCCCGCAGCTGCTTGGCGAAGTCCGGGTTCTGGGAGTGGGCGACGACGACCCCGATCTGGTCGTAGGACGTCACCACCGTTCCACCGGCACGCTCGATGGCCTTCTTCGCCTGCTTCGCCGTGCCGTACGCGGTCAGGTTCGCCACATACGACAGCTTGGGCCCCGAGGTGTCGGGCTTCGAGGCCGTCGCCGCGCCTGCCGCCGTGCTGTCCAGCGGCGCGGCGGAGGCCGCGACGGAGGGCAGGAAGGCGAGCGAGGCGGTGAGCGCCAGGCCGACCGGAACGGCGAGAGCACGCCGGCGGCCGGATCCCAGATGAGCCATGGGTTCTCCACATCATCTTTGGAAAAGCCGTCCGGACGCGGTCGCGGCGGACGGGTTCATGACACAAGAACCTAGTGCGGCCGTTCCCGTCTCCGCTATCAGTTCGAGCAATCAGTTTCTGGAGAAACCGCGGGTGTTGAACCGTCCCGACGCGCCGGCCGTGCCGATGACAGGGGGGCTCAGCACCACCACCCCCCACACGGAGGTTGTTTTGTCCGTCGTCCCCACCGCACCAGCGTCACAAGGAGAGTCCCCCGTGACCACCGAAGCAGCGCCGCCGCCGGGCGGCGCGGGAACGCAGCAGGCCGGCCCCTCGGCCGAGGACTTCGCGCGCGTCCAGCAGAGCGCCGAGTTCGCCGAACTGCGCCGTTCCTACCGGTCCTTCGCCTTCCCGCTCACCGTGGCCTTCATCGCCTGGTACCTGCTCTACGTGCTGCTGTCCAACTACGCGGGCGGCTTCATGGGGACCAAGCTCTTCGGCAACATCAACGTCGCCCTCGTGCTCGGCCTCGGCCAGTTCGCGACGACCTTCCTGATCGCCTGGCTGTACTCGCGGCACGCCGCCACCCGGCTCGACCCCAAGGCCGAGGCCATCAAGGCGCGGATGGAGGCGGGCGAATGAGCCTCGCCGCCGGCCTGCCCGTGACGACGGTCGCCGCCGGCGCCGCCGAGCACCGGCCGCTGATCATCACCCTGTTCGGCCTGTTCGTCGTCGCCACCCTGATCATCACGGTCTGGGCCGGCCGCCAGACCAAGGACGCCGCCGACTTCTACGCGGGCGGCCGCCAGTTCACCGGTTTCCAGAACGGCCTCGCCATCTCCGGCGACTACATGTCCGCCGCGTCCTTCCTGGGCATCGCCGGCGCCATCGCCCTGTTCGGCTACGACGGCTTCCTCTACTCCATCGGCTTCCTCGTCGCCTGGCTCGTCGCCCTGCTCCTCGTCGCCGAGCCGCTGCGCAACTCCGGCCGGTACACGATGGGCGACGTCCTCGCGTACCGGATGCGCCAGCGTCCCGTACGGACCGCCGCGGGCACCTCCACCATCGTGGTCTCGATCTTCTACCTGCTCGCCCAGATGGCCGGCGCCGGCGTGCTGGTCTCGCTGCTGCTCGGCATCACCAGCGACGGCGGCAAGGTGGCCGTCGTCGCCCTGGTGGGCGTCCTGATGATCGTCTACGTGACCATCGGCGGCATGAAGGGCACCACCTGGGTCCAGATGATCAAGGCCGTCCTGCTCATCGCCGGAGCCCTGCTCATCACCTTCCTGGTGCTGATGAAGTTCAACTTCAACATCTCCGACCTGCTGGGCTCGGCCGCCGAGAACAGCGGGCAGGGAGCGAAGTTCCTTGAGCCCGGGCTCAAGTACGGCAAGGACTCGACCTCGAAGCTGGACTTCATCTCCCTCGGCATCGCCCTCGTCCTCGGCACGGCCGGCCTGCCGCACATCCTCATCCGCTTCTACACCGTTCCCACGGCCCAGGCCGCCCGCAAGTCCGTGAACTGGGCCATCGGCATCATCGGCGCCTTCTACCTGATGACCATCGCCCTCGGATTCGGCGCCGCGGCCCTGCTGAACCGGGCCGACATCCTCGCCTCCAACAAGGCCGGCAACACCGCGGCCCCGCTCCTCGCCCAGGAGATCGGCGGCGGCGCGGGATCCACGGGCGGCGCCGTCCTGCTCGCCGTGATCTCCGCGGTGGCCTTCGCCACCATCCTCGCCGTGGTCGCGGGACTGACCCTCGCCTCCTCCTCGTCCTTCGCGCACGACCTCTACGTGAACGTCATCCGCCGAGGCAACGCCACCGAGAAGGAGGAGGTCCGCGCGGCCCGCTGGTCCACCGTGGTGATCGGGGCGGTCGCCATCGGCCTGGGCGCCCTGGCCCGGGACCTGAACGTCGCCGGCCTCGTCGCGCTGGCCTTCGCGGTGGCCGCCTCCGCCAACCTGCCGACGATCCTCTACAGCCTCTTCTGGAAGCGCTTCACCACCCGGGGGGCGCTCTGGTCGATCTACGGCGGCCTGGTCTCGTCGGTCGTCCTGGTGCTGTTCTCCCCGGTCGTCTCCGGGAAGCCCACCTCCATGTTCAAGGACGCCGACTTCTACTGGTTCCCGCTGGAGAACCCCGGGCTCATCTCCATCCCCCTGGGCTTCCTGCTCGGCTGGCTGGGCACCCTGCTGTCGAAGGAGAAGGCCGACGCCGGCAAGTTCGCCGAGCTGGAGGTCCGCTCCCTCACCGGCACCGGGGCCCACTGACCGGTCCGGGCCCCTGCGGATCCGTCCGAACACCGTGCGTGGCCGCGTCGTACTTCTCTACGACGCGGCCACGCCGCGTCTCGTTCGTTCGGGCACCCCTGAGCGCCACACGGGTCGCGTAGGCTCGAATACAGCGCCGGTAGTTCGTCCTCAGTCGGCGCGACCTCTACGAACCGGACAGGGGAGGGGGCCCACAGTGCTTCTCGACACCTATGGCCGCGTGGCCACTGACCTGCGCGTCTCACTGACCGACCGGTGCAACCTGCGCTGTACGTACTGCATGCCCGAGGAGGGCCTGCAGTGGCTCGGCAAGTCGGACCTGCTCAGCGACGAGGAGATCGTCCGGCTGATCCGTATCGCCGTCACCCGCCTCGGCATCACCGAGGTCCGCTTCACCGGCGGCGAGCCGCTGCTGCGGCCGGGCCTCGTCGGCATCGTCGAGCAGTGCGCGGCCCTGGAGCCCCGCCCCCGGATGTCGCTGACCACCAACGGCATCGGCCTCAAGCGCACCGCGCAGGCCCTCAAGGCCGCCGGGCTGGACCGGGTGAACGTCTCCCTGGACACGCTGCGCCCCGAGGTCTTCAAGACCCTCACCCGCCGCGACCGGCACCAGGACGTCATCGACGGCATGGCCGCGGCCCGTGCGGCCGGCCTCACCCCGGTGAAGGTCAACGCCGTACTGATGCCGGGACTCAACGACGACGAGGCCCCCGACCTGCTCGCCTGGGCCGTGGAGAACGCCTACGAGCTCCGCTTCATCGAGCAGATGCCGCTCGACGCCCAGCACGGCTGGAAGCGCGACGGCATGATCACCGCCGGGGACATCCTCCAGTCCCTGCGGACCCGCTTCACGCTCACCGAGGAGGGCGCCGAGGAGCGGGGCTCGGCCCCGGCCGAGCGCTGGGTGGTCGACGGCGGCCCGGCCACCGTCGGCGTCATCGCCTCCGTCACCCGGCCGTTCTGCGGAGCCTGCGACCGCACCCGCCTCACCGCCGACGGCCAGATCCGCACCTGCCTCTTCGCCACCGAGGAGTCGGACCTGCGCGCCGCCCTGCGCTCGGGCGCCCCGGACGAGGAGATCGCCCGGCTGTGGAAGGTGGCGATGTGGGGCAAGAAGGCCGGCTCCGGCCTCGACGACCCGTCGTTCCTGCAGCCCGACCGCCCGATGTCGGCGATCGGCGGCTGAGCACCGCCCCGGACAGCGCGAAGGCCGCCCGGAGTCCCGCTC
>NZ_JBHXRU010000187.1:0-5155 GCF_042716255.1 Streptomyces sp. NPDC058662
GGGCTGGATTGTGCCGCGGGCCGGCGCCGCGTCCCGCCCCCCCCCCGGGCCCGGCGGGAGGGGGCGGTGGGTGCGGGGGGTTGTCAGAGGGCGGAAGTAGGGTGGGCGGCATGGCCGACCCTTCCAGTTACCGCCCCAAGCCAGGGCAGGTCCCCGACTCCCCGGGGGTCTACAAGTTCCGCGACGAGCACCGCCGGGTGATCTACGTCGGGAAGGCCAAGAGCCTGCGCCCACGCCTGGCCAGCTACTTCCAGGATGTCGCCGGACTCCACCCCCGCACCGCCACCATGGTGACCACGGCCGCCTCCGTCGAGTGGACCGTCGTCTCCACCGAGGTGGAGGCGCTCCAGCTGGAGTACTCCTGGATCAAGGAGTTCGACCCCCGGTTCAACGTCAAGTACCGGGACGACAAGAGCTACCCCTCCCTCGCCGTCACCCTCGACGAGGAGTACCCGAGGGTCCAGGTCATGCGCGGTCCCAAGAAGAAGGGCGTGCGCTACTTCGGCCCGTACGGGCACGCCTGGGCCATCCGCGAGACCGTCGACCTGATGCTCCGCGTGTTCCCCGTGCGGACCTGCTCCGCGGGAGTGTTCAAGCGCTCCGCGCAGATCGGTCGCCCCTGCCTGCTCGGCTACATCGGCAAGTGCTCTGCGCCGTGCGTCGGCCGGGTCACCCCCGAGGAGCACCGCGATCTCGCCGAGGACTTCTGCGACTTCATGGCCGGCCGCACGGGCACCTACCTCTCCCGCCTCGAACAGCAGATGCGCGAGGCCGCCGAGGACATGGAGTACGAGAAGGCCGCCCGGCTGCGCGACGACATCGGGGCGCTGCGCCGGGCCATGGAGAAGAACGCCGTGGTGCTCGCCGACGCCACCGACGCCGACCTCGTCGCGGTCGCCGAGGACGAGCTCGAAGCCGCCGTGCAGATCTTCCACGTACGCGGCGGCCGGGTCCGCGGCCAGCGCGGCTGGGTCACCGACAAGGTCGAGGCCGTCGACACGGCCGGGCTCGTCGAGCACGCCCTCCAGCAGCTCTACGGCGAGGAGAAGGGCGAGGCGGTCCCCAAGGAGGTGCTGGTCCCGGCCCTCCCCGAGGACACCCCGGCCCTGAGCCAGTGGCTCGCCGAGCGGCGCGGGTCGAACGTCAGCCTGCGCATCCCGCAGCGCGGCGACAAGAAGGCCCTCATGGAGACCGTCCACCGCAACGCGCAGCAGTCCCTCGTCCTGCACAAGACCAAGCGCGCCAGCGACCTGACCACCCGCTCGCGGGCCCTGGAGGAGATCGCCGAGGCCCTGGAGCTGGACAGTGCTCCGCTGCGCATCGAGTGCTTCGACATCTCGCACCTCCAGGGCGAGGACGTGGTGGCGTCGATGGTCGTCTTCGAGGACGGGCTCGCGCGCAAGAGCGAGTACCGGCGCTTCCAGGTCAAATCCTTCGAGGGGCAGGACGACGTCCGCTCCATGCACGAGGTGGTGTCCCGCCGCTTCCGCCGCTACCTCCAGGAGAAGCTGAAGACGGGGGAGTGGGAGCCGCAGGAGTCCGGCGAGGTCGGGGACGCGCCCGAGGACGACGGCAGGCCCAAGCGTTTCGCGTACCCGCCGCAGCTCGTGGTGGTCGACGGCGGCCGGCCGCAGGTCGCCGCCGCCAAGCGGGCCCTGGAGGAGCTCGGGGTCGACGACGTCGCCGTGTGCGGCCTGGCCAAGCGGCTGGAGGAGGTCTGGCTGCCCGGCGAGGACGACCCCGTGGTCCTGCCCCGCACCAGCGAGGGCCTCTACCTGCTCCAGCGGGTGCGTGACGAAGCCCACCGGTTCGCCATCCAGTACCAGCGCAACAAACGCGGCAAGCGCCTGCGGTCCGGGCCGCTGGACGAGGTGCCCGGCCTCGGCGAGAGCCGCAAGCAGGCCCTGGTCAAACACTTCGGTTCGGTGAAAAAGCTGAGACAGGCGACAATCGACCAGATCTGCGAGGTCCCGGGCATAGGACGCAAGACGGCCGAGACCGTGGCCGCGGCCCTCGCCGGGGCCGTCCCGGCCGGTCCCGCCGTCAACACGGCCACAGGAGAGATCATTGAGGACGGGACCCCCGCACCCGCGGGGGCATCGTCCGAACGGGGGACCGAGCAATGACCGAGCACGAGACCGCGCACGACCGAGACGGAGCACAGGTGAGTACGGGCACGACAGCGGAGCCCGGCGAGACCGCCGAGGCGGCCATCCCCGAGCTGGTGATCATCTCCGGAATGTCCGGGGCCGGCCGCAGTACGGCGGCGAAGTGTCTGGAGGACCTCGGCTGGTTCGTCGTCGACAACCTCCCGCCCGCGCTGATCCCCACCATGGTGGAGCTCGGCGCCCGCTCGCAGGGCAACGTGGCGCGCATCGCCGTCGTCGTCGACGTCCGCGGCCGCCAGTTCTTCGACGCCCTGCGCGAGTCCCTCGCCGACCTCGACAGCAAGGGCGTCACCCGGCGCATCGTCTTCCTGGAGTCCTCCGACGACGCGCTGGTCCGCCGCTTCGAGTCGGTCCGCCGCCCGCACCCCCTCCAGGGCGACGGACGCATCACCGACGGCATCGCCGCCGAGCGCGACCTGCTGCGCGAGCTGCGCGGCGACGCCGACCTGGTGATCGACACCTCCAGCCTGAACGTGCACGAGCTGCGCGCCAAGATGGACGCCCAGTTCGCCGGCGACGAGGAGCCCGAGCTGCGGGCCACCGTCATGTCCTTCGGCTTCAAGTACGGCCTGCCCGTCGACGCCGACCTCGTCGTCGACTGCCGCTTCATCCCCAACCCGCACTGGGTCCCGGAGCTGCGCCCCTTCACCGGGCTCAACGAGGAGGTGTCGGGCTACGTCTTCAGCCAGCCCGGCGCCAAGGAGTTCCTCGACCGCTACACCGAGCTGCTCCAGCTCATCGCCGCCGGCTACCGCCGCGAGGGCAAGCGGTACGTGACCATCGCGGTCGGCTGCACGGGCGGCAAGCACCGCAGCGTGGCCATGTCCGAGAAGCTCGCCGCCCGCCTTGCCTCCGAAGGAGTCGAGACCGTCGTCGTCCACCGGGACATGGGGCGCGAGTGACCGCACGGAGCCTGAGGCTGAGCCGCCTGCGGCGGCTCACCCCCGGACGCGGCGACGGCGCCGCCGGCCGCCCCCGCCGGCGCGCCGCCACGCCCAAGGTGGTGGCGCTCGGCGGCGGCCAGGGCCTCTCGGCCTCGCTCGCCGCCCTGCGCCGCATCACCGGTGACCTCACCGCCGTCGTCACCGTCGCTGACGACGGCGGTTCCAGCGGCCGGCTCCGCGAGGAGCTCGGCGTGCTGCCGCCCGGCGACCTGCGCAAGGCGCTCGCCGCGCTGTGCGGGGACGACGAATGGGGCCAGACCTGGGCCCGCGTCATCCAGCACCGCTTCCAGTCGCGCGGCGACCTGCACGAGCACGCCGTCGGCAATCTGCTGATCGTCGCCCTGTGGGAGCAGCTCGGCGACCCGGTCCAGGCCCTCGACCTCGTCGGCAGGCTGCTCGGCGCCCAGGGCCGGGTGCTGCCCATGTCCGCGGTGCCGCTGGAGCTCCAGGCCCTCGTCAAGGGCCACGACCCGGCGCGCCCGGAGGACGTGGACACCGTACGGGGGCAGGCCACGGTGGCGCTCACCCCCGGCGAGGTGCTCTCCGTGCAGGTCGTGCCGAGCGACCCGCCGGCCGTGCCCGAGGCCGTCGCGGCGGTGCTCGACGCCGACTGGGTGGTCCTCGGGCCGGGGTCCTGGTTCTCCTCCGTGATCCCGCACCTGCTGGTGCCGGAACTGCTCGACGCGCTGGTCGACACGAAGGCCCGCCGGGTCCTGTCGCTCAACCTCGCGCCGCAGCCCGGAGAAACCGAGGGCTTCTCTCCGCAGCGTCATTTGGAGGTTTTGGCCCGACACGCCCCTAAACTCGCCCTGGACGTGGTGCTGGCCGACGAGGCCGCCGTGCCCGACCGCGAGTCCCTCGCCGATGCCGCAAAACGGTTCGGCGCCGCGGTCGAGCTGGCGCCGGTTGCCAGGCGGGACGGGTCTCCGAAGCATGATCCGGAGCTGCTCGCCGCCGCGTACGACCGTATTTTTCGGATGCATGGAAGGATCGGCCCATGGCGATGACGCCCGCGGTGAAGGATGAGATCTCCCGCCTGCCCGTCACCCGGACCTGCTGCAGAAAAGCGGAGGTCTCGGCGATTCTTCGGTTCGCGGGCGGGTTGCACCTGGTCAGCGGACGGATCGTCATCGAAGCGGAGCTGGACACGGGCATCGCCGCCCGCCGGCTGCGCAAGGACATCCTGGAGATCTTCGGCCATTCCTCGGACCTCGTGGTGATGGCGCCCGGCGGACTGCGCCGCGGCAGCCGCTACGTGGTCCGTGTCGTGGCCGGAGGCGACCAGCTGGCCCGCCAGACGGGCCTCGTGGACGGCCGGGGCCGCCCGATCCGGGGCCTTCCCCCGCAGGTGGTCTCCGGGGCCACCTGCGACGCGGAGGCCGCCTGGCGCGGCGCCTTCCTGGCCCACGGCTCGCTCACCGAGCCGGGCCGGTCCTCCTCCCTGGAGGTCACCTGCCCCGGTCCGGAGGCCGCCCTGGCCCTGGTGGGCGCCGCCCGCAGGCTGTCCATCGCGGCCAAGGCCCGCGAGGTGCGCGGCGTGGACCGGGTCGTCGTCCGCGACGGCGACGCGATCGGAGCCCTGCTGACCCGCCTCGGCGCGCACGAGTCGGTGCTGGCCTGGGAGGAGCGGCGGATGCGGCGCGAGGTGCGCGCCACCGCCAACCGGCTCGCCAACTTCGACGACGCCAACCTGCGCCGCTCGGCCCGGGCCGCGGTCGCGGCCGGAGCCCGGGTGCAGCGCGCGCTGGAGATCCTCGGCGAGGAGGTCCCCGAGCACCTGGCGGCGGCCGGCCGGCTGCGCATGGAGCACAAGCAGGCCTCCCTGGAGGAGCTGGGAGCGCTCGCCGACCCGCCGCTGACCAAGGACGCCGTCGCCGGCCGGATCCGCCGACTGCTGGCGATGGCCGACAAGCGCGCCCAGGACCTCGGTATCCCGGGCACCGAGTCGAACCTCGACCTCAGCGAGGAACTGGCCGACAACATGGCCGGTTGACCGCGCTTCCCCGTACGCCGCGAGGGGCCCGCACGATCACCCGTGCGGGC
>NZ_JBHXRU010000188.1:0-3239 GCF_042716255.1 Streptomyces sp. NPDC058662
TTCAGAACTAACACAGTGGACGCGAGCAACTGAGGACAAGCCCTCGGCCTATTAGTACCAGTCAGCTTCACCCGTTACCGGGCTTCCACATCTGGCCTATCAACCCAGTCGTCTACTGGGAGCCTTACCCTCTCAAGGAGGTGGGAATACTCATCTCGAAGCAGGCTTCCCGCTTAGATGCTTTCAGCGGTTATCCCTCCCGAACGTAGCCAACCAGCCATGCCCTTGGCAGGACAACTGGCACACCAGAGGTTCGTCCGTCCCGGTCCTCTCGTACTAGGGACAGCCCTTCTCAATATTCCTACGCGCACAGCGGATAGGGACCGAACTGTCTCACGACGTTCTAAACCCAGCTCGCGTACCGCTTTAATGGGCGAACAGCCCAACCCTTGGGACCGACTCCAGCCCCAGGATGCGACGAGCCGACATCGAGGTGCCAAACCATCCCGTCGATATGGACTCTTGGGGAAGATCAGCCTGTTATCCCCGGGGTACCTTTTATCCGTTGAGCGACGGCGCTTCCACAAGCCACCGCCGGATCACTAGTCCCGACTTTCGTCCCTGCTCGACCCGTCGGTCTCACAGTCAAGCTCCCTTGTGCACTTACACTCAACACCTGATTGCCAACCAGGCTGAGGGAACCTTTGGGCGCCTCCGTTACTCTTTAGGAGGCAACCGCCCCAGTTAAACTACCCATCAGACACTGTCCCTGATCCGGATCACGGACCGAGGTTAGACATCCAGCACGACCAGAGTGGTATTTCAACGGCGACTCCACCATGACTGGCGTCACAGCTTCAAAGTCTCCCACCTATCCTACACAAGCCGAACCGAACACCAATATCAAACTATAGTAAAGGTCCCGGGGTCTTTCCGTCCTGCTGCGCGAAACGAGCATCTTTACTCGTAGTGCAATTTCACCGGGCCTATGGTTGAGACAGTCGAGAAGTCGTTACGCCATTCGTGCAGGTCGGAACTTACCCGACAAGGAATTTCGCTACCTTAGGATGGTTATAGTTACCACCGCCGTTTACTGGCGCTTAAGTTCTCAGCTTCGCACGCCCGAAAGCGCACTAACCGGTCCCCTTAACGTTCCAGCACCGGGCAGGCGTCAGTCCGTATACATCGCCTTACGGCTTCGCACGGACCTGTGTTTTTAGTAAACAGTCGCTTCTCGCTGGTCTCTGCGGCCACCCCCAGCTCACGGAGTAAATCCGATCACCAGTGATGGCCCCCCTTCTCCCGAAGTTACGGGGGCATTTTGCCGAGTTCCTTAACCATAGTTCACCCGAACGCCTCGGTATTCTCTACCTGACCACCTGAGTCGGTTTAGGGTACGGGCCGCCATGAAACTCGCTAGAGGCTTTTCTCGACAGCATAGGATCATCCACTTCACCACAATCGGCTCGGCATCAGGTCTCAGCCTTAATGAGGGACGGATTTGCCTACCCCTCGGCCTACACCCTTACCCCGGGACTACCACCGCCCGGGCTGGACTACCTTCCTGCGTCACCCCATCGCTTACCTACTACCACCTTGGACCGGCGGCTCCACCACTTTCCCTTGCCCGAAGGCTCCGGAACGGCTTCACGGCCTTAGCATCAATGGATTCGATATTGGGCGTTTCAAAGCGGGTACCGGAATATCAACCGGTTGTCCATCGACTACGCCTGTCGGCCTCGCCTTAGGTCCCGACTTACCCTGGGCAGATCAGCTTGACCCAGGAACCCTTAGTCAATCGGCGCACACGTTTCTCACGTGTGTATCGCTACTCATGCCTGCATTCTCACTCGTGAACCGTCCACAACTAGCTTCCGCTGCTGCTTCACCCGGCACACGACGCTCCCCTACCCATCACAGCGGGCGTTGGCCCTATTGCTGCAATGACACGACTTCGGCGGTACGCTTGAGCCCCGCTACATTGTCGGCGCGGAATCACTTGACCAGTGAGCTATTACGCACTCTTTCAAGGGTGGCTGCTTCTAAGCCAACCTCCTGGTTGTCTCTGCGACTCCACATCCTTTCCCACTTAGCGTACGCTTGGGGGCCTTAGTCGATGCTCTGGGCTGTTTCCCTCTCGACCATGGAGCTTATCCCCCACAGTCTCACTGCCGTGCTCTCACTTACCGGCATTCGGAGTTTGGCTAAGGTCAGTAACCCGGTAGGGCCCATCGCCTATCCAGTGCTCTACCTCCGGCAAGAAACACACGACGCTGCACCTAAATGCATTTCGGGGAGAACCAGCTATCACGGAGTTTGATTGGCCTTTCACCCCTAACCACAGGTCATCCCCCAGGTTTTCAACCCTGGTGGGTTCGGTCCTCCACGAAGTCTTACCTCCGCTTCAACCTGCCCATGGCTAGATCACTCCGCTTCGGGTCTAGAGCGTGCAACTCAATCGCCCTATTCGGACTCGCTTTCGCTACGGCTTCCCCACACGGGTTAACCTCGCTACACACCGCTAACTCGCAGGCTCATTCTTCAAAAGGCACGCAGTCACGACCGTTGTTCCGAAGAACAACGGCGACGCTCCCACGGCTTGTAGGCACACGGTTTCAGGTACTATTTCACTCCGCTCCCGCGGTACTTTTCACCATTCCCTCACGGTACTATCCGCTATCGGTCACCAGGGAATATTTAGGCTTAGCGGGTGGTCCCGCCAGATTCACACGGGATTTCTCGGGCCCCGTGCTACTTGGGAGATGAGCAAGCAAGCCGCTGATGTTTCGTCTACGGGGGTCTTACCCTCTACGCCGGACCTTTCGCATGTCCTTCGACTACATCAACGGTTTCTGACTCGCCGACCGGCCGGCAGACCGATCAAGCTCATTCCCACAACCCCGCATGCGCAACCCCTGCCGGGTATCACACGCATACGGTTTGGCCTCATCCGGTTTCGCTCGCCACTACTCCCGGAATCACGGTTGTTTTCTCTTCCTGAGGGTACTGAGATGTTTCACTTCCCCTCGTTCCCTCCACACTGCCTATGTGTTCAGCAGTGGGTGACAGCCCATGACGACTGCCGGGTTTCCCCATTCGGACACCCCCGGATCAAAGCTCAGTTGGCAGCTCCCCGGGGCCTATCGCGGCCTCTCACGTCCTTCATCGGTTCCTGGTGCCAAGGCATCCACCGTGTGCCCTTAAAAACTTGGCCTACAGATGCTCGCGTCCACTGTGTAGTTCTCAAACAACGACCAGCCACCCATCACCCTGCTCCATATACGGAACAAGTTCACTAG
>NZ_JBHXRU010000189.1:0-4991 GCF_042716255.1 Streptomyces sp. NPDC058662
GGCGAAGGTCGCCCGCCGCACCCGCACCTGTTCGGGCCCGGCCCGACCGCGGGCACCCGGCGCGGCCTCCCGTCCCGCAGGGACAGGGGAGGGAAGGGGTGAGACCCTGGCTGCATGGCCCAGAGGGGACACCACCCCGAGGTCGATTGGCCCGCGCGGCCGGACACGAGCCTCGCGCTGAACCGCATGGGGACCTTCGACTGGGACCTCGACAGCGGACGGATGCACCTCGATCCCACCGCCTTCGAGGTCCTCGACCTGCGTCCGGACGAGTTCACCGGCACCGCCGAGGGACTGCGCCGGCGCATCCCGCCCGCCGAGGCGTCCCGTCTCGACGCCCGCGTCGCCCACGCGCTCAAGGCCGGCCGCACCCACTACGGGGCCTACATCCGCAGCCGCCGCCGCGACGGCTCCCCGGCCTGGACCCACATCCAGGGCAGCATCGTGCGGGACCCGGCCGGCCGCCCGTACCGGGTCATCGGCATCGTCCGCGACGCCGCGCACGACCCCGCCGAGCCCGGCGCCCCCCGTGAGCGGAGCGAGGGAAGCGAAGGGCGGCGCCGGATGACCGGCGTCGTCGAGCGGACCACCGCCATCCTGGCGCACGCCCGCACCGTGAACGATGTGACCGACATCCTCAAGGACCCGCAGGCCCTGGGACACCTCGGGGCCGTCAGCGTGATGCTGGGCATCGTCGACGGCGGCCGGATCCACCTGGTCGCCGAGGGCCAGCTGGGCTCGTACGTACCCGAGATCGAGTACACCCGCATCGACGCGCGCCTGCCGATGAGCGAGGCGGTACGCACCATGCAGCCGGTCCTCCTCGCCTCGCGCGAGCAGTTCCAGCGTCGCTACCCGGACCTGTGGCCGTACATCGAGCCGCTGAACGTCCGCAGCGGGGTCTACCTGCCGCTGATCGCCCAGGGGCGGACCATCGGCGCGCTAGGGCTCCTGTACACGCGGGACGGCGACTTCACCGCCGAGGAGCGCAACCTGCTGATGGCCCTCGGCAGCGGCATCGCGCAGAGCCTGCAGCGCGCCATCCTCTTCGAGCAGGAGCACGACCTCGCCGAAGGCCTCCAACGGGCCATGCTGCCCCGCCGGATCCCGGAGGTGGCGGGCGCGCGGATCGCCGTACGGTACCGCTCGGCCCGGATGGGACGGGACATCGGCGGCGACTGGTACGACGTGATCCCGCTCGGCGAGGGCCGGGTCGGGGTGATGATCGGGGACGTCGAGGGCCACGACACGGACGCCGCCGCCGTCATGGGGCAGCTCCGCATCGTCCTGCGCGCGTACATCGTGGAGGGCCACACCCCCGGCACGGCCATGGCCCGGGCCTCGGAGTTCCTGCGGGAACTGGAGACGGAACGCTTCGCCACCTGTACGTACGCCGAGGTGGACCTCACCACCGGGATGCTCCGGATGGTGCGCGCCGGTCACCTCGACCCGTTCGTGCGCCGCGGGGACGGCAGCTGCCACCGGATCCCGGTGGCGGGCGGCCTCCCGCTCGGCCTGCCGCGGGACGGTGCGGCGAACGCCGCCGGCGCGGGTACGGGGCGGGTACTTTCGGCCGCTTCGCACGCCGGCGAAAGCTGCGGCTACCCCGTCACCACGCTCGAACTGCACCCCGGGGACACCCTGCTCCTCTGTACGGACGGGCTGATCGAGCGGCCGGGCACGGACCCCGACACCGGTATGCGCGCGTTCATGTCGACGGTCGGCCGCGGCCCCCTCGACGTGGAGGAGCTCGCCGACACGCTCTGCGGGCTGCTCGGCGACGCGGGCGGCGGGGACGACATGGCCCTCCTCGTCCTGCGCCGCCGGGGCACGCCCATTCCCCGCGGCGGCGGTCCCCTGCACCACCGGCTGGACCCCGGCGACACGGAGGGCCCGGGGCTGGCCCGCCACCTGATCAGGGCCGTGGCGGCCGCCTGGGGCGCCCCGGACCGGGCCGACGAGATCGAGCTGGCGGCCGACGAGCTGATGACCAACGCCCTCGTGCACACGGACGGCGGCGCCGACATCGGCGTGCGGCTGACCGGTGAGGGGCGGATCCGGGTCGAGGTCGCCGATTCCAGCAGCGCGCAGCCGCAGCGGCGTGCGGCGGAGGACTGGGCGGTGTCGGGACGCGGGCTCATGCTCGTGGAACGGCTCGCGGACGCGTGGGGCGTGCAGCCCCGGGGCGGCGGGAAGCTCGTGTGGTGCGAGTTCTCCGTACCGGTGGGCGCGGGCGCGCGGCCGGCGGGGCGGCCCGCCGACCACGTGCCCGCGTGACGCGCCGAGCCGGCCCCGGAACCGTTCGGTGCTCCGGTGCCCGCGTCAGGGGGTGGGGCGGCCCTCGTCGTGGGGCGCGCCGGGGCCGGGGGGCGGGGAGGGGGGCGCCGTACCCAGGCCGGCCGCGAGGCGGTCGGCGAGGTTTCCGACGGCGAGTACGGCGTCCGCGGGGCGGTGTCCCTCCCCGTAGAGACCCACCACGATGAACGGGGGGTTCTTGACGGCGACGACGCCTGCGGCGCCGCGCTTGCCGTGCAGGAGGTGCCCGTCCGCCTCGGCCGCCACGTACGTCACACCGCCCACGGTGATCCCCGCCGCGACGGCGTCGCCCGGCGACTCGAACAATCCCGCCAGCTGCCGGCCCTCCCGGACGGTGGTCAGGAACGGGCCGGTGGCCGCGCGGACCGAACCGTCCAGGCGCAGGATCTCCGCCGTGGCAACCCGTCCCCCGCCGAGGACCTCCCGCAGATAGTGCGTCGTCTCGTCCACCCGGTCACTCCCTCGGTTCAGGGCCCAGGGCCCGCACGGCCTTAACGCCGCGGCGGCCCGGGAAAGGTCCCCGACGGCGACCGGCGCAGCGCCCGCCTTTGTCGGTGCGCCTACCCGGCCGCGTGCATCTCACCCCGGGTCCGCGCCGGGGCGGTGCTGCGCGGGGAGGTACCGGATCGGCGCGCGGCTGTGGCCGCCCGTGCGGCCGAACGGCTGAAACCGCTGGTCAGGGCCGCGTCGAGGACTTTTGGCGGCCGGTTTGTCGCCGATCCTGCCCGGATGCCGCCGTCCTCGCGCTCCGCGCTGCTGCCGGTCCTGCTCGCCGCACTCCTCGCCGCTCCTGCCGCGCCCGCCGCGCGCGCGGCGGGCGGTGCGGAGGTGGAGACGGCCCGAACCGTCCGGCAGGTCGCCCCGGGCGTCCTACTCGCCTCGTACGACCTCCTCCAGAGCGACCGCTGGCTGCGGATCGACGAGCTCGTGGTGGACCTGGGCGGCGGGGCCGGCGTCCACGCCGAGTACCTCCGGGGTACGGGCGCCCGCCCCGCCACGGTCGCGGAGGCGGCGGCGGGCCACCCCGCCGGGGCCGGGCGGCGCGTGGTGGCCGCGGTGAACGGCGACTTCTTCGACATCAGGGGGACGGGCGCACCGCTCGGGCCGGGCCTGCGGGCGGGGCGGCTCCTGCACTCGGCGTCGACGGGAGCCGGCGCGGCCATCGGATTCGACGCCGACGGAAGCGGGCGCGTCCTGCGCGTCGGGCTCGCCGGCGGCGTCACCCTGCCGGGCGGCGCGGTGTGCCCGCTGACCGGATACAACGCGGCCCGGCCCGCCGCCGGGGGCGTCGCCGCCTACACCGCCGACTGGACTGCGGGCGAGATCCGGGTACCGGCCGGGGGCGCGGCGGCACACGTGCGGGAGGGCCTCGTCACCGCGGCCGGGACGGTACGGGGCCCCGGGCGCCTCCCGCGCCCCGCACCCGGTACCGCGCTGCTGGTCGCGGACGGCCGGGCGGTGGCCGAACTCGCCGCCCTGCGTGCCGGCGACGCGGTGGCCGTCGAGGCCCGACCCACGGCCGGACCCGTGGGCAGTGGCGGCAGTGGCACCGGCACCGGTCCCGGATCCGGCACCGGCCGGGTGCCGGTGGCCGCGGTCGGCGGCCGGGAGGCCCTCGTGGTGGCAGGGGTCCCGCAGAACCACGACGGCAAGGGGAACAACGCGGCCGCCCCGCGCACAGCGGTGGGCTTCTCACGCGACGGCCGGCGGATGCGGATCCTGACGGTGGACGGCCGCCGGCGGGACAGTGGCGGGCTCACCCTCACCGCCCTCGGCCGCCTGCTGCACCGGCTCGGCGTGCACGACGCGCTGAACCTGGACGGCGGCGGCTCCTCCACCCTGCTCGCCGGCCTGAGCGGGGCGGCGGAGCTCGCGCTGGAGAACGCGCCCTCGGACGGCCGGCTCCGGCCCGTCCCCAACGGGCTGGTCCTCACCGCCCCGACGGGCTCCGGCCGGACGGCCGGCTTCCGCGTCGAAGCCCGGGGCGGCGACGCCCGGCTCTTCCCCGGCCTGACCCGCACCCTCCGGGCGACCGGCCACGACGCCGCGCTCGGCCCCGCGGCGGGCGAACCGGACTGGTCGGCCGACACGGGCCGCATCGGCGCGGACGGGGTGCTCCACGCGCCGCCGGCCGGGGCCGTCACCGTACGTGCCGTACGGGGGGCGGCGCAGGGCACGCTCCGGCTGGACGTGCTCGGTCCGCTCACCCGGATCCGCCCGGCCCCCGACCGGATCGGGTTGGCGCGGGCGGGGGAGAGCGCCGGCTTCGTCCTGACCGGGTACGACGCCCAGGGTGCGGCGGCTACGGTCGAACCCCGGGACGTCAGCCTGCGGTTCGACGCGTCGCGGTGGCGTGTCGCCGAGGACGGCCGGGGCGGTTTCACCGTGACCGCGCTCGTCCCGCACGCCGCGGGACGGCTCCACGCCACCGTCCGGGCCACCGGGGCCACGACCGAACTCGCCCTCGGCGCCGGACTCGTCCCGGTGCCCCTCGCCGACCTGGAGGACGCCGCCGCCTGGACCGGCCCCGGCGCGGCTCCCGCCGAGGGCCGCCCGGGCCGCGGCATCGCGCTGGGCCCGGTCGCCACCGCGTCCCACCGAACCTCCGCCGCGGGTCATGGACCAGCGGCTGATCTCCACCAGCGCCGTGCGCTGCGTGGGCAACACACTCATCC
>NZ_JBHXRU010000190.1:0-4953 GCF_042716255.1 Streptomyces sp. NPDC058662
GACCTCGCCAGGCCCGCGGGAGGCGGCCGGCGCCGCGTCTACCCGGCGGCCGGTGCCCGCGTTCAGCCGTTCGCCTGCGGGGCGGCGGCATAGCCGGTGGGGCGGGTGGTGAACGTGCCCCGGCCCTGGGTCCGGCCGCGCAGCCGGGACGCGTAGCCGAACAGCTCGGCCAGCGGCACCGTGGCGGTGATCACCGCGGTACCGGCCCGGGCGGTCTGCCCGGAGACCCGGCCGCGCCGCGCCGCGAGGTCGCCGATGACCGCGCCGACGGCGTCGCCGGGCACGGTGACCGTGACCTCGGCCACCGGTTCCAGCAGGGTCATCGCGCTCCCGCGCAGGGCCTCGCGGAGGGCGAACCGGCCGGCGGTGCGGAAGGCCATCTCCGAGGAGTCCTTCGGATGGGTGGCCCCGTCGGTGAGCGTGACGCTCACGCCGGTCACCCGGTGGCCCCCGAGCGGGCCCTCCGCCAGTGCGTCCCGGCAGCCGGCCTCGACCGCGCGGACGTACTCCTGCGGCACCCTGCCGCCGGTGACGGCCGAGCGGAACACGAACTCCTCCCCCTCACGGCCGGCCGGGTCCGGGTCCAGCGGCTGCACGTCGAGGACGACGTGGGCGAACTGGCCCGCGCCGCCGTCCTGTTTGACGTGCCGGTACAGCAGCCCCCGTACGCCCCGGGCGACCGTCTCGCGGTAGGACACCTGCGGGCGCCCCACCGCGATCTCCAGTCCCTGGGCGCGGCGGACCTTCTCCACCGCAACCTCCAGGTGCAGTTCGCCCATGCCGGAGAGCAGCGTCTGGCCTGTCTCCCGGTCGGTCCGTACCGCCAGCGAGGGGTCCTCCTCCACGAGCCGCGCCAGGGCCGTGGCGAGCCGGTCGGTGTCCAGGCTGCGCGCGGCCTCGACCGCCACCGAGACGACGGGCTCGGCCGCGGTGGGCGGTTCGAGGACCAGGGGCGCACCGGGGGTGCACAGCGTGGCGCCGGGGCGGGCCGACTTCAGCCCGATCACGGCCACGATGTCCCCGGCGCGCGCCAGCTCGACGTCCTCGTGCCGGTCGGCCTGCACCCGCAGGATGCGGCCGATCCGCTCGGTGCGGCGTGCTCCCGCGTCGAGCACGGTGTCCCCCTTGCGGATCGTTCCCGAGTAGACGCGTACGTAGGCGAGGCGGCCCGTCGCCGTGGAGCTGACCTTGAACACCAGGCCGGCGAACGGCGCCGAGGGGTCGGCGGCCCGTTCCTGCGCCCCGCCGCCGTGGGTGCCCCGTACGGGCGGCACGTCCAGCGGGGAGGGCAGGTAGGCGACGGCCGCCTCCAGCAGCGGTTCGATGCCCCGGTTGCGGTAGGCCGAGCCGCACAGCACCACGACGCCCTCGCCGCGCGCGGTCAGCTCGCGCAGCGCCGAGGCCAGGGTCGCGGCGGAGAGCGCCGAGGTGGCGCAGAACTCCTCCAGCGCGACCGGGTGCAGTTCCGCCACCGCCTCCTCCAGGAGTCGGCGCCGGCGCTCCGCCTCGGGGCGCAGAGCCTCGGGGACCGGGCCCTCCTCGTACGGATCGGGGCCCGGGCCCCAGACGAGGGCGCGCATGCGCAGCAGGTCCACCACGCCGGTGAAGCCGTCCTCCTGACCGATCGGCAGCTGGACGACGAGCGGGACGGTGTGGAGCCGCTCGCGCAGGGAGTCGACGGCCGTGTCGAGGTCGGCGCCGGCCCGGTCCAGCTTGTTGACGAACGCGATCCTGGGCACGCCGTGCCGGTCGGCCTGGCGCCACACCGACTCGCTCTGCGGCTCGACGCCCGCGACGGCGTCGAAGACGGCGATCGCGCCGTCGAGGACCCGGAGCGAGCGCTCGACCTCGTCGGCGAAGTCGACGTGGCCAGGCGTGTCGATGAGGTTGATCCGGTGGCCGTTCCACGTGCAGGTCACGGCTGCGGCGAAGATGGTGATCCCGCGGTCGCGCTCCTGGGAGTCGAAGTCGGTGACGGTGGTGCCGTCGTGGACCTCGCCGCGTTTGTGGGTGGTGCCGGTGGCGTACAGGATCCGTTCGGTGACGGTGGTCTTGCCCGCGTCGACGTGGGCGAGGATGCCGAGGTTGCGGACGGCGCCGAGCGGCGACGCGGCGGTGGCGGTGGTGGCAGAAGTGGTGGGGAATCCGGTGGAAGTCGTGTGCGTACGCACGGCCTGGGGCCTCTCGGTGGTCGCGGTGCTGGAGCGGCGAGCAGCGCGATGCCCGGACGAAGGCGGCCCGGTGCGGGCCGCGGGCGACCCTGACACGCGGCGTGCGTGTCGGTCGGCCCGTCCCTGACCGGTCTGGGGGTCGGCGGGACGCGCGGGGCCGGCGGAACGGGTCCGCCGGCCCCGGCGGCCGTCGGCCGGCGCAGGGGTCAGGTGTTCGTCACGGGGATCCGGTGGCGGCCGCGCAGCCGGCACCGGGCGCCCGAGGACACCAGGATCACGTCGTACCGGGGGCGGGGAGCGACGGCGGCGGTGTGGTCACGCATGGCCGGACTCCCCTCGACTCGTCGGACGGTGCGCGGCCTTCGGACGGCGGCGCGTGATCACGAGTGTAGGGAGCGGGGGCGGGTCGGGCCACGCATTTGTTCCCGGTGTCAGGTGAGGGGGTGCAGCCGGGACGGCGCGGGCGGCGGCTCCTGCGGGCGGGTGGCGGTGTCGTTGTCGGCCAGGGCGCTGCCGGCCAGCCAGGTCCGCCAGTCCACGTTCCAGTCGCCGATGCCGTTGCCGAAGGGGGCCATCTCCTCCCCGCCGCTGTTGACCACCTCGACGATGTCGCCCTCCCGGACGGTCCCGAAGAACCAGGCCGCGTCCTCGGTGCTCATGCCCGTGCAGCCGTGGCTGACGTTCTCCTCGCCCTGCGCCTCGACCGACCAGGGCGCGGCGTGGATGTACTCGCCGCTCCAGGTAACCCGGGTGGCGTAGCGGACGGGCAGGTCGTAGAACTCCTTGGTGCCCCGTTTGATGCCGACGCTGTCCCCGCGCATCCGGACCAGGGGCTCCTTTCGCAGGACCACCTTGATGCCGCTGCGGGTCCGGAAGCCGGCCTTGCCGGTGGTGACGGGGATCGTCCTGACGACCCGTCCGTTGCGCCGCACGGTCATCCGGTGGGTGGCGGAGTCGGTGACGGCCTCGACGCGCTCCCCGATGGTGAACCGGAGTTCCTCGGACGGGCCGCCGTACTCCTGGTCGCCGAACTGGACCCCGTCGAGGCCGCTGCGCACGCGGACTTTCGTGTGGGCGGGCCAGTAGGTGCGCGGGCGGAAGTGCAGGGTCGAGTCGTCCACCCAGTGCCAGGCGCCCTCGACGCGGGGCTCCGAGGTCACCTGGAGGCCCTGTTCCAGCCTGGCGCGGGCCGTACGGTCGGTGGCGGGGACCGGGTGGCTGAGGGCCGCGGTGACGATCTGGCCGGCGCCGTACGTTCCCGGACGGGGTCCGAACGCGACCGTCAGCTTCTCTCCCGGTGCCGGCGGGGCGGTGCGGAAGGCCATGGTGGCGGCGACGGGCGTGCCGGCCGCGTTGAGGGCGCCGACCCGCAGGGTGTAGCTCTCTCCCGCCCGCAGGGGCTCGGAGTTGAGCCAGCGCCCCTTGTCCGCGTCCAGGTCGCCGGCCAGGTGGCGGCCGTGTCCGTCGAGGGCGGTCACGTCGGTGAGGCGACCCGCGTCCGCGAGGGCGATCTCCAGCGGGCCGCCGGCGTCGGTGGGGAGGCTGTCGGTGCGGGCGGCGCGCGCCGGGGTGGCGGGCCGGGGCTCGCGCACCAGGGACCCCGAGCCCCGGACGGTGGCCAGGACCCGTTGCTCACGCCAGCCGTCGCACAGACCCGGCCGCAGGGCGTGAGCGGCGCAGCGCTCCCCGGTCGGGCCCCGGCCCTCCTCCAGGACCCGTCCGACCAGCAGGGTGACCGGCGCATGCCGGGCCGCCTGCGCGAAGGCCCGTTGGGAGACCTCGGCCTCGGGGGTGCGTCCCGGGGCCGCCGCGACGACGAGCATGGCTCCTGTCGCCGCGGCCACCACCCCCCACGTCCTGGCCGTCGGCGTCCGTCGCGTCCTTCTCGTCCTTCTCGTCCGTGACTCGGTCACGCAGCCCTCCCAGATCTCGCACCGCCGGATGGCAGCATCAGAAACGATCGGGAGCCAAAATGATGATCATGAACGCGGTGTTGGGGCCGAATGGACCTCGCAAGTAGACCCTGACGGGGCACGTCCTCCGCCGCCCGCCGTCCGGATCCCCGCGGTCCGGTTCGGCTGAGCCCGGGAGCCGGATCACGTAGTCTCGGCGGATGGCGAAGTACTTCGACGTGCACCCTGAGAATCCTCAACAGCGCACGATCAGCAATGTGGCGGACAGCGTCCGCTCCGGTGCGCTCATCGCGTACCCGACGGACTCCTGTTTCGCGCTGGGATGCCAGCTCGGCAACCGCGACGGCCTCAACCGGATCCGGTCCATCCGCAACTTGGACGACCGGCACCACTTCACCCTGGTGTGCCAGAACTTCGCGCAGCTGGGTCAGTTCGTGCAGCTCGACAACAACGTGTTCCGCGCGATCAAGGCGGCGACGCCCGGCGCGTACACCTTCATCCTGCCCGCGACGTCGGAGGTGCCGCGCCAGCTGCTGCACCCGAAGAAGAAGACGGTCGGCGTGCGCATCCCCGACCACGTCGTCACCCAGGCGCTGCTCGCCGAGCTGGGTGAGCCGCTGCTCTCCAGCACCCTGCTCCTGCCCGACGAGGAGGAGCCGATGACCCAGGGTTGGGAGATCAAGGAACGGCTCGACCACGAGGTGGACGCCGTCGTCGACTCGGGCGACTGCGGGACGCGGCCGACCACCGTCATCGACTTCTCCGGCGGTGAGGCCGAGATCGTGCGCCGGGGGGCGGGCGACACCACGCGGTTCGAGTAGCCCGAACGCTTCGAGCAGCCCGCTCTTCGAGCAGCCCGAGCGCCGGGG
>NZ_JBHXRU010000191.1:0-4431 GCF_042716255.1 Streptomyces sp. NPDC058662
CCGGCGGCCGCCATCGCCCCGGCTACGGAGTCCGTCGGCGCGGCGACGTCCACGGTCCCGGCCGCCGAGCTACCGGCGGGAGTCCCGCCCGGACTGTCGGCCGGGGCACCGGCCGGGGCACCGGCCGGGTTGCCGCCCGCGGTGTCGGCCGGGGCCGCGCCCGGGGCGGCCGCCGAGCCGTCGGGCGGGGTGGTGGTGAAGCCGCCGGCTCGGCCCGCCTGTGCGTACGGGGAGCCGGGGAGTTTGTCCCCGTACGCCTTCACGACGCGCTCCCGGTACCCGGCCAGGGTGGTGCCCGCCCCGCCCACGGCCCGCACCGCGTCCTCGTCCAGCGGCAGCACCCGGTCGCCCCCGGCCACGTACCACGCGTCGATCTGCGGTTCCCGGAAGACCGTGCCGCCGGGCAGCGCGGCCGCGCCGAGCCGCGCGTAGCGGAACTCGTCGTCGCCGGTCGCGATGTTCACGACCTGCCAGCCGGCCTCGGTCCTCGCGGTCCACAGCGCCGCCTGCTGCCCGTCGGAGGAGACCGCCCTGCTGGCGAGGAACTCCAGGCGGGCCACCGCCGCGTCCGCCCGGCCCGCGACGAACTCCGGCGAGAGATGGTGCACGGGTACCGCCTCGCCCTCGACGCGCGGTCGCGCATCGGTCGGCGAGACCCTGCCCTCCCGGGCGAAGAAGCGGGAGAGCGTGGCGAGGGTCTCGGGGGCGGCGGCCGCCCGGCCCGCCTCGGCCCGGGTCTCGGCGGTGGCGGACAGGGGCGGCGGCACCGGCGCCGCGGCGGCCTGCGGGGCGGGACCCAGGAGGACGGCGGCGGCGAGGACCGCTCCGGTCGCGGTGGCGAGGGGGCGCAGGGTCATGGCGGTCACGCCCCGATCCGGTAGAGCGAGTGGGTCCAGGAGAAGGTGTTGTTGTTGACGTACCAGGCGTGGGAGGCCCAGTTGTAGCGGTCGCTCGACGGCCAGGGGTCTCCCCAGTACACCCAGTTGTTGGCGGTGTCGTAGCCGTACACCACGTGCATGTGCCCGCCGCCGTTCGACCACTGGATGCGGGTCTCGATCGGGCGGTCGGCGTTGATCTCGGTCTGCACGGTGGAGTACTGGAGCCAGCCGTTCACGTACGAGCCGGGGTTGACGCCCGCCCAGCGCAGACCGGTCTGGACGTTGCCGAGGGTGGCCTGGTTGTTGGGGCAGTCGTAGCCCTGCTGGCGGTTGAAGGCGGCGTTGCAGAACTGGTTCTGGCTGTAGGTGCGGCCGAACCAGGTGGCGATGGTGTTGCCGCCGGCGGCCCAGCACCAGTTGGTCTTCTGCTGGGCCTGCATGGTGATGTCGAGCCGCTTGGAGGCGAGGACGGCGGTGTCCGTGCCGGGGGCGGCGGTGGCGGTGGCCGTGGGGACGGCCAGGAGCAGGGCGGTGAGGAGGGCGGCCGGGGAAAGCCGCCGGATTCGGTTGCGCATCGCGTTCCTCCCGAGGTGGGGAGAGTGGGGGTGGAGGAGCGCGTCCGGACGCTGTGGGGAGCATCAGGGTGTTGTCGCGATCAGGTCAACACGCTTCAATACGCCGTGGCATTGCAGTGTGAATGGTGAGGCTGCGGTGTGAACGGTTGCTGTCGTTTCACCTGCTCCCCGGGAGACATACGGACGATCCCCCACCGGGCGCGAGTGAACGTTCACAGAGGAGTCGTCATGCGGCCCACCGGGGACACGGCGGATCTCGGACAGCTCCTGCGCGGCGGCCCCTTCCACCTGGCGCTGCGCGCGGCCCTCGCCGCGCGCGGGCTCCCGCTGCACCGGGTGCAGCACCGGCTCGCGGCGCGCGGCATCAAGCTCGGGGTCACCAGCCTCAGCTACTGGCAGCAGGGCGCCCGGCGGCCGCGCCGCGCGGAATCGCTGCGGGCCGTCCGCGCCCTGGAGCAGATACTGGAGCTGCCGGACGGCGCGCTCGTCCGGCTGCTGACCGCACCGGAGGCGGGCCCCGGACCCGGCCGCCCGGCCGCCCGCTCGTACCGGGCCCTGGTGAGCGTGGGCGCGGCGGTGGAGCAGCTGCTCCACGGCCTGGACCTCTCCCCCGACGGCGGACTGCACTCGGTCGGCCACCACGAGCGGGTCAGCATCGGACCGGACGGCGAACTGCGGACACGGGACTCGCAGCAGATCGTCCGCGCCCACCGCGACGGGGTCGACCGCTACCTCGCCGTCCACCACGGCGATCCGGGCTGCGACGCGTCCCGGGTGCGGGTACGCGCGCAGGAGAACTGCCGGACGGGCCGGGTGCGACACCACCCGGCGGCCGGGGTCGTCGTCGCCGAGCTGCTCTTCGACGCCCGGCTGCGGCGCGGGGACACGTACGTCTTCGGGTACGGCATCGAGGACGGCACCGGCGCGCGCAGCGGGGAGTACGTGCGCGGCTTCAGCTACGCGGGCGGCCAGTACATGCTCCAGGTCCGGTTCGACGAGGCGGCCCTGCCCGTACGCTGCCGGCGCTTCGCCCGCACCGGACCGCAGGCGCCGCGCACCGCCCTCGCCGACCTGACCCCGAGCGGGCGCCACCGCGCGGTGCACCTGGTCGAGCAGTCGGTGTCGCGCGGCATCCTCGGGATCGCCTGGGACTGGGACTAGGTCGGGCCACGGGAGCAGCGGGGATACGGGGCAGCGGGGATACGGGGATACGGGGAAGCCTGCCGCCGGGACGGTGCGCCCGGCGCCGGATTCCTGCGGTCAGCCCGCGATCAGCCTGCCGTTCTCCGCCCGGACCGGGACGGCGGGCAGCGGGTCGGTGGCGGGGCCGCGCAGCGCCCGGCCGGTGGCCACGTCGAAGCGGCTGCCGTGGCAGGGGCAGTTGCCCTCACCCTCGACGATCTTGTCGAGGACGCAGCCCGCGTGCGTGCACTGCGCGCTGAACGCCTTGTACTGGCCCTCCGCCGGGCAGCTGACGACCAGCTTCCGCTCCCGGTACAGCTTCGCGCCGCCCACCGGGACCTCCGACGCGGCGCCCAGCTCCACGGGGGCGGTGGGGGTCGCCGGGGTGTTCCCGCCGCTGTTCGTCGCGGTCGAGCAGGCCGCGAGGGTCGCCCCGGCGCCGGCCGCCCCCGCGAGCGCGGCGGCGCCCCTGAGCACGGTACGGCGGGTGGAGGACTGCGACGCGGACATGGAACTCTCCTGGGTGACGGGCGGGGTGGGGCCGTGCCGGGCGGGACCCGGGCTGCGGGGCTGCCGGGCTGCCGGGCGGGGCTCCGGCCCACCCGACGATACCGGCGGCCGATGCGGTAGCTTCCCCCGCGTGATCGTCGTCGGCGGAGAAGCCCTCATCGACCTGGTGCCCGCGGCGCACCCGCCGGGCGCGCTGCTGCCCCGCCCGGGCGGGGGCCCGTACAACACCGCGCTCGCGCTGGGCCGGCTCGGCGCGCCGGTCGCCTTCTGCTCGCGGGTCTCGGCCGACGGCTTCGGCGAGAGCCTGCTGGCCGGGCTGCGGGCGGCCGGGGTCGACCTGTCGCTGGTCCGGCGCGGCCCGGAGCCCACCACCCTCGCCGTGCCGTCGCTGGCCCCGGACGGGTCCGCCTCGTACGGCTTCTACGTCGAGGGAACGGCGGACCGGCTGTTCACCCTGCCGCCCGCCTTTCCCGACACGGTACGGGCCCTCGCGCTCGGCACCTGCTCACTCGTCCTGGAACCGGGCGCGAGCGCGTACGAGGCCCTGCTGCGGCGGGAGTCGCGGCGCGGGGCGCTGACCCTGCTGGACCCCAACATCCGGCCGGCGCTGATCACCGACCCGGCGGCGTACCGGACCCGGTTCGCCGAGCGGCTGCTGCCGCACACGACGGTGCTCAAGCTGTCGGAGGAGGACGCGGCCTGGCTCGGGGGCCGGGTCGGCGACTGGCTCGCGGCGGGCCCCTCGGCGGTGGTGCTGACCCGGGGCGCGGCGGGGATGACCGTGTGGACCCGGGACGGGGCGGAGCACTCGGTGCCCGCCCGCCGGGTCGCCGTAGCGGACACCATCGGCGCCGGCGACACCGTCAACGCGGCGCTGCTTCACCGGCTCTCCGCCGACACCGGGCCGCGCCACGCGGTGGACTGGCCGGACGTGCTGTCGTACGCGGCGCACGCGGCCGCGCTGACCTGCACCCGCGCGGGCGCCGAGCCGCCGTACGCGTCGGAGCTGGACGCCTAGGTCGTGGACCGCAGCGGCCCGCCGGCGCCGGATTCGTCACCCGATCCCGCGCCGGACTCGCGGCCGGACCTCACCGGCCCCCCGCCGGACCCGTCCGACGGCCCCGCGCCGGACCCGCGCGCCGGACCGGCGGGGCGGCCCGGCGGGGCGGACCGGCGGGGCGGACCGGAGATGCGACCCCGGGCCCGGGGAACGCGCCGGGCCCCCGGCCCCCGTCCCGGCCCCGGGGTTCGTGTCTGAGGGGCCCGGCCGTGGGCCGGGCCCCTCC
>NZ_JBHXRU010000192.1:0-4371 GCF_042716255.1 Streptomyces sp. NPDC058662
CACGACACACCAGCCCCCCCCCCCGCGGCGGGGGGCTGGGCGGGGCCCCGGTTAGCGGGGTTGGGGGTGTGGGCGCCCCGGGGCCCCCCACCCCCCTTCGCTCGGTCCGGGACCAGAGGATGGTGTCGGAGATCGGCCCCAGCCGGGGCCGATCGACGGCGGGGACAGCCGGTCCGGTGGGCGTGTTACTCCGTTTCGGCTTCCAGGGTGCCCTCCGTGTCCAGGTAGACCTGGCGGAGGGATTCGAGGATCTGCGGGTCCGGCTTCTCCCACATGCCGCGCGACTCGGCCTCCAGCAGGCGTTCCGCGATGCCGTGCAGGGCCCAGGGGTTGGCCTCCTCCAGGAAGGCGCGGTTCTCCGGGTCCAGGACGTAGGTCTCGGTGAGCTTGTCGTACATCCAGTCCGCGACCACCCCTGTCGTGGCGTCGTAGCCGAAGAGGTAGTCCACCGTCGCCGCCAGCTCGAAGGCGCCCTTGTAGCCGTGGCGGCGCATGGCCTCGATCCACTTGGGGTTGACCACGCGGGCCCGGAAGACGCGCGACGTCTCCTCGACCAGGGTGCGGGTCTTGACCGTCTCCGGGCGGGTGGAGTCGCCGATGTACGCCTCGGGGGCGGTGCCGCGCAGGGCGCGGACCGTGGCGACCATGCCGCCGTGGTACTGGAAGTAGTCGTCCGAGTCCGCGATGTCGTGCTCGCGCGTGTCCGTGTTCTTCGCCGCGACCGTGATGCGCTTGTACGCCGTCTCCATCTCGGCGCGCGCCGGCCGGCCCTCCAGGCCACGGCCGTACGCGTAGCCGCCCCAGACCGTGTAGACCTCCGCGAGGTCGGCGTCCGTGCGCCAGTCGCGGGAGTCGATCAGCTGGAGGATGCCGGCGCCGTACGTGCCCGGGCGCGAGCCGAAGATACGGGTGGTGGCCCGGCGTTCGTCGCCGTGCTCGGCGATGTCCGCCCGGGCGTGCGAGCGGACGAAGTTCTGGTCGTCCGGCTCGTCCAGCGAGGCGGCCAGCCGGACCGCGTCGTCCAGCAGGCCGATCACATGCGGGAACGCGTCGCGGAAGAAGCCCGAGATGCGCAGCGTCACGTCGATGCGGGGGCGGCCCAGTTCGGCGAGGGGGATCGGTTCGAGGCCCGTGACGCGGCGGGAGGCCTCGTCCCAGACCGGGCGGACGCCCAGCAGCGACAGCGCCTCCGCGACGTCGTCGCCGGAGGTGCGCATCGCGCTCGTGCCCCACAGGGACAGGCCGACGGAGGCGGGCCACTCGCCGTTGTCCGTGCGGTAGCGGGTCAGGAGGGACTCGGCGAGCGCCTGCCCCGTCTCCCACGCGAGGCGGGAGGGGACGGCCTTGGGGTCGACGGAGTAGAAGTTGCGGCCGGTGGGCAGGACGTTGACCAGGCCGCGCAGGGGGGAGCCGGACGGGCCGGCCGGGACGAACGCGCCGTCCAGGGCCGCGACGACGTGCGCGATCTCGTCGACCGTGCCCGCCAGGCGCGGGACCACCTCGCGCGCCGCGAAGTCCAGCACGGCGGCGACGTCCGCCGAGTGGGATGACGCGACCGCGGCCACGGCCGCCGGGTCCCAGTGCGCGTCCTCCATCGCCTGCACCAGCGCGCGGGCCTGCTCCTCGACGGCGTCCGCCGAGGTACGGGTGGCCGCCGACTCGTCCAGGCCCAGCGCCTCGCGCAGGCCCGGGAGCGCCGTCGTACCGCCCCAGATCTGGCGGGCGCGCAGGATGGCGAGGACCAGGTTCACCCGGGCCGCGCCGGTCGGGGCGCCGCCCAGGACGTGCAGGCCGTCGCGGATCTGGGCGTCCTTGACCTCGCACAGCCAGCCGTCGACGTGGAGCAGGAAGTCGTCGAAGCCGTCGTCGTCGGGGCGCTCTTCGAGGCCGAGGTCGTGGTCGAGCCGGGCGGCCTGGATCAGCGTCCAGATCTGGGCGCGGATGGCCGGCAGCTTGGCCGGGTCCATGGCGGAGATCTGGGCGTACTCGTCCAGGTGCTGCTCCAGGCGGGCGATGTCGCCGTACGACTCGGCCCGCGCCATGGGGGGTACGAGGTGGTCCACCAGGGTGGCGTGCACCCGGCGCTTGGCCTGCGTGCCCTCGCCCGGGTCGTTGACCAGGAACGGGTAGATCAGGGGCAGGTCGCCGAGGGCGGCGTCGGGGGCGCAGGACGCGGACAGGCCGGCGTTCTTGCCGGGCAGCCACTCCAGGTTGCCGTGCTTGCCGAGGTGGATCATCGCGTCGGCGCCGAAGCCGCCGTCCTCCGCGCGCGCCTGGATCCAGCGGTACGCGGCCAGGTAGTGGTGCGAGGGAGGCAGGTCCGGGTCGTGGTAGATCGCGATCGGGTTCTCGCCGAAGCCGCGCGGCGGCTGGATGAGGATCAGCAGGTTCCCGCGGCGCAGGGCCGCGAGCACGATGTCGCCCTCGGGGTTGGCGGAGCGGTCGACGAACATGTTGCCGGGCGCCTCGCCCCAGTGCTCCTCGACGCTCGCGCGCAGGTCGGCCGGGAGCTCGGCGAACCAGCGCCGGTAGTCGGCGGCCGGGATGCGGACGGGGTTGCGGGCCAGCTGCTCCTCGGTGAGCCAGTCCTGGTCGTGGCCGCCGGCGTCGATCAGGGCGCGGATCAGCTCGTCGCCGTCGCCGGAGACCAGTCCGGGGATGTCTCCGACGGGACCGAAGTCGTAGCCGCCGGCGATCAGCGTGCGCAGCAGTTCGACGGCGCTGGCCGGGGTGTCGAGGCCGACCGCGTTGCCGATGCGGGAGTGCTTGGTGGGGTACGCGGACAGGACGAGCGCGACCTTCTTGTCGCGGCGCTCGATGTGCCGCAGCCGGGCGTGGCGTACGGCGATACCCGCTACGCGGGCGGCGCGCTCGGGGTCGGCCACGTAGGCGGGCAGGCCGTCCGCGTCGAACTCCTTGAAGGAGAACGGGACGGTGATCAGGCGGCCGTCGAACTCGGGCACGGCGACCTGGGTGGCGGCGTCGAGGGGGGAGAGGCCCTCGTCGTTCTCCTCCCAGCCGGCGCGCGAGCCGGTCAGGCACAGGGCCTGCAGGATCGGCACCCCCAGGGAGGCGAGCGCGCCCGCGTCCCACGACTCGTCGTCACCGCCGGCGGAGGCGGTGGCCGGGCGGGTACCGCCGGCCGCGAGGACGGTGGTGACCACCGCGTCGACGCCCTCCAGGGCGGTGAGCAGTTCCGGCTCGGGAGTGCGCAGGGAGGACACGTACAGCGGGAGGGCGCGGGCGCCCTGGGCCTCGACGGCGTCGCAGAGGGCGTGCACGAAGGCGGTGTTGCCGCTCATCTCGTGGGCGCGGTAGTACAGCACGGCGACGAGCGGGCCGTCCGTCCGCGACGCGGCACGCTCCAGGTGGCCCCAGGTGGGGGCGGGGGCGGGCGGCTCGAAGCCGTGGCCGGTGAGCAGGACGGTGTCGGAGAGGAACCGGGCGAGCTGGGCGAGGTTCGCCGGGCCGCCGTGCGCGAGGTAGGCGTGCGCCTCGGCGGCGATGCCGATGGGGACGGTGGAGGCCTCCATCAGCTGCGCGTCCGGGGCCTGTTCGCCCGTCAGGACGACGACGGGGCGGGTCTGGTCGGCGGCGAGGAGGAGGTCGAGGCCGTCCTGCCAGGCGCGGAGGCCTCCGAGGAGGCGTACGACGACCAGGTCGACGCCGTCGAGGAGGGCCGGGAGGTCGTCGAGGGGGAGGCGGGAGGGGTTCGCGAAGCGGTACGGGGCCGGGGCCGGGTCCGCCGGGGCCGCCGGGGCCGCCGGGGCCGCGGTTGCGGCCGGGGGTTCGGGGTGCGCGGGGTCGGCCGGGGGCGTGGGGTTCGCCGTGGTGGCCGTGTTCGCGGCGCGGGCGCTGAGCAGATCGGTGTCGGACGTCGACAGCAGCAGGATCATGCGGCGGCAGGCCTTCCTCGGGGTTTCCGCGCCCCGGGCAGTGAGGACAGCGGGAGTTCCTGACTCACCCCGTTGATCGCGTGATTGCTCCGCGGGGTTCACAGTGGCGGGACCGCGCCGGAATCGCACCGGGCTTCCTCCCATGACGCCGTCCTCGGCGACGGCGGGCCGGTGTGGTCCGCCGGTGGTCATCCTAGGCGGCCGGTGCCCTGGCCGGGCGGGTGGGGGTTGGGCGGGGGCGGTGGTGCGGTGCGTGGCGGCGCTGCCGGGGCTCTGCCCCGGGCCCCGCGCCTCCAACGCCGGCGGGGCTGTAGGGGGCCGGTGCGGGGTGGGTTGGGGCGGGCAGGCGTGGTGCGGGGTGGGTGGGGGCCGGGGGTGCGTGGTGCGTGCGGCGGGGTTGGGGCGGGGGGTGGCGGGGGCGCCGGCGGCCCGCAGCCATGCCCCGCGGCGCCCTGCGGGGCGCGGGGGGCGGGCT
>NZ_JBHXRU010000193.1:0-4230 GCF_042716255.1 Streptomyces sp. NPDC058662
CCCGCCCGTCGGCGTGGGGGGGGGGCGCACGGCTGCGGGGGGCGGCGCGGGCCGGTCAGTCGGCGGTCACGTCCTGCGCCCCCTGATCGATCTGCTCCTGCGTGATGACCTGGATCTCGTTGGTGCGTTCGTTGCGGATCCGGTAGACCGCGTGCGGACCGGGATCGCGTACTTCCTCGATACGGCCGCGGTGCTCGTCCTCGCGGCCGTCGCGGTAGGTGACCAGGTCGTCCTTGCCGAGCGGCATGATCTCCTCCTCGGAACTCGGAGCTGTGTCAGGCGTGCCGGTGGGAGCGGCGGCGACCGGTGACGAGGCGGTAGAGGGCCAGGAGGATGACGGAGCCGATGATGGCGGCGATCCAGGTGGACAGGTCGAAGAAGCCGTCGATGGAGTCCACGCCGAAGATGACCTTGCCGAGCCAGCCGCCGAGCAGACCGCCCGCGATGCCGATGAGCATGGTGACGATGATGCCGCCCGGGTCCTTGCCCGGCATGATCGCCTTGGCGATGAGCCCGGCCAGCAGTCCGATGAGGATCCAAGCGATGATGCCCATGAGGCTCTCCTGGTTTTTGCGATGAGATGTGGTTTTTGTCGAATCGCTTCTTCACGCATGGAGCGGATCCAAACGTGCGAGTGAGTTCGGCCGTGCGGGGGTGAGGTGGCGAATGGAGGGCAGGCGCCTTGCTGAAGCGTTGACACGCCATTCACCAGGAGGAGCCTTGAGTGACTTCCAGGATGCGAGCCGCCAGGACGAGAGCAGGACGACGGCGGTAGCGCACACCGTTCAGGACAAGGCCGGCGAGAGTGCTTCGCTGGTCGGTGCCAAGGCCGCCGACGTCGGCGGTACGGCCAAGGAGCAGGCGGCCCACGTGGTCGGCGAGGCCACCGCGCAGGCTCGGGACCTCATGGGGGAGCTCCGTTCCCAACTGACCGGCCAGGCCGAGTCCCAGACCCAGCGGCTGGCGGAGAACGTGCGCCGGCTGTCGCAGGAGCTGCGGGAGTTGGGCGAGAACGGCAAGCCGGACTCCACGATGGCGGACATGGCCCGCCAGATAGCCGACGGCGGACAGCAGATGGCCGCCCATGTGGAGAAGCGGGGTCCGGAAGGACTGGTCAGCGACCTGCAGAGCTTCGCCCGCCGCCGTCCCGGGGTATTCCTCGCGGGCGCCGCGCTGGCCGGCTTCGTCGTGGCGCGCGCCGGCAAGAGCGTGAGTGCCGCCGCGTCGTCGGAGACCGCCGACGGAGGCGGCGCCGCAGGCCCCGCCAGGGTCGAACGGCCCGTGCCTCCGGGGGACTCGGGCATCGCACGCCCCGCCCGGCCCAGCGGCATCCCGGCCGGCTACGAGGACCCGCTCGACACCTACGGGCAGTCGCAGCCGCCGCATGTCACCCCGGCACCGCCCGTTCACCCGCCGGCGAGTAGCCCGCCCTACGGCGGACCGACCCGGGCCGGGGGAGGGATCTGAGCATGGCTCTCTCCTCCCACGAGCGTCCGACAGCGCCCGCGGCGCCCCCGCCGCCCCCGCTGGCGGCACCGCCCGTACCGCCCCCCCCGTCGACGGCGTCCGAGCCGTCCCTCGGTGATCTGATCGGGGAGATCGGCAAGGACCTGTCCCAGCTGGTCCGCGACGAGATCGAACTGGCGAAGGCCGAGGTCAAGCAGGAGTCGGCCAAGGCCGGCAAAGCCGTCGGCATGCTGGGCGGAGCGGGGTACGCCGGTCATGTGGTGCTGCTGTTCGGCAGTCTGACCGTCGTCTTCGCCCTGGCCAACGTCATGGACCCCGCCTGGGCCGCCCTGATCGTCACCGCCCTGTGGGCCGTGGTGGGCGGGGTGCTGTACGCGGCGGGTCGCAAGAGGCTGCGCACCGTCAACCTCAAGCCGGAACAGACCGTGGAGACCTTGAAGGAGGACGCCCGATGGGCACGACACCTGACGAGCTGAGGACCGACGTGGAGTACCGGCGCGCGCACCTGGCGCGCAACGTCGACCTCCTGGCGGACAGGATGACCCCGAGCAAGGTGGCCCGCCGCAAGGTCGACTCGGTGCGCGACCGCGTGAGCGGAGTGAAGGAGCGTGTGATGGGCACGGCACAGGACGCGGCGCACGGAACCTCCGGGAGCCTGCACCAGGCCGCGGACAGCGTGACCGGAACGGCCAAGGAGGTCGGCGGCACCGTGCAGGAGACCTTCCAGCAGGCCCCCGCCCAGATCAAGCGGCAGACCCAGGGCAGTCCGCTGGCCGCCGGCCTGATGGCCTTCGGCGCGGGCATGCTCGCCGCCGCCCTCCTGCCGACCACCGCGGCGGAGGAACAGGCGGGGCAGCGCCTGCGGGAGCACTCGGACGAGCTGCTGGAACCCGTGAAGCAGACCGCCGTCCAGGCCGCCCAGGAAGTACGGGACGAGCTGAGGGAACCCGTCGCGGGTGCCGTCGAATCGGTGAAGGGCACGGCGCAGGACGCCGTCTCCACCACGACCGAGCACGCGCAGCACGCCGGCCGGGAGACCGCTGACGAACTGCGCCGGGTGGGCCAGGACACCGCCGCGGAGGTCCGCGAAGACCCCGGCGCCCGTCGCCCTCCCGTGTAGAGCGGCTCCCGACCCGGCGGGCCCGACACCAGCGCGGCTGGTGCGGGCCCGCCGCCGCGCGCCCGCGGCAGCAGGCACTCCCGCCCACCGGCTGAGGCCCGCGGCCCTCGGCGGACCCGGCCACCCTCCCCGTCCCGAGGCGCGGGACCAACGGCCCCAAGGGCAGGCCGCCTCGTTTGCCCCGATTCCCGGCGGCAAGAAGACCCCTGACCCGACCGGGGCGGACGCCTCGCCCGGTCGTCCCCCCGTTTCGAGACAGACAGATGAGGCCCATGCCGTCCCGCCCTTCCGACACCCCGGCACCCGGACCGCTCCGCAAAGTCCTGACCACACGCCTGCTGTACTTCTTCATCCTCGGAGACGTCCTCGGCGCGGGCGTGTACGTGCTCATCGGAGAGGTGGCGGCCGCGTCGGGCGGCGCCGTATGGGTGCCCCTCACCGCGGCGCTCCTGCTGGCGCTCCTGACCGCCGCGTCGTACGCGGAGCTCGCCACGAAGTACCCACGGGCCGGCGGCGCCTCGTACTACGCCACGCGCGCCTACGGCCCCGCGGTCGGATTCTTCGCCGGGTTCTGCATGCTCGCGGCGGGCACCGTGTCGGTCGCGGCGCTCGCGCGCGGGTTCGCCGGCGACTACCTCTCCGCCCTCGTCACCCTGCCGGTCGTCCTCGTCGCCGTCGTCTTCCTGCTCCTCCTCGCGCTGCTGAACGCGCGCGGCATCCGCGAGTCCACCCGGGTGAACACCCTGGCCACGCTGGTGGAGACCGGCGGCCTGCTGCTCGTCGTCGGACTCGGGTGCTGGATCGTCCTGCGGGGCGACGGAGACGTCGGCCGACTGACGCGGCTGGGCACGGACTCGGCGTCGCCGGTGACCGCCGTGATGGGGGGAGCGGTGCTGGCCTACTACTCGTTCGTGGGTTTCGAAACCTCGGTGAACGTGGCGGAGGAGACCCTGGACCCGGGTCGTTCCTATCCGCGTGCCCTGTTCGGAGCACTCGCCACCGCGGGACTGGTGTACGCCGCGGTGGGCGCGGCGGCGTCCGCGGCCGTACCCACGGAGGCACTGGCCGCATCCGACGGCCCGCTGCTGGAAGTCGTCCGCGCGGCCGGCGCGGTCCCCCCGAACCTCTTCGCGTTCATCGCTCTGGTCGCCGTGGCCAACGGGGCCCTGCTGACGGGCATCATGAGTTCCCGGCTGGCCTACGGGATGGCCCGGGAAGGGCTCCTCCCCGCCTTCCTCACCCGGGTCCTCCCGGCGCGGCGCACCCCGTGGGCGGCCATCGCCGCGACCACCGCCGTGTCCGCGGTGCTCGCGGCCACCGGCGAGATCGACGTGCTGGCCGGCACGCTGGTCCTGCTCCTGCTCGCCGTCTTCCTCACCGTGAACACGGCCGTACTCGTCCTGCGGCGCGACCCCGACACCCCCGCCGCCCCCTTCCGCGCCCCCACGGTCGTGCCGGTGCTCGGCGCCCTCTCGTGCGTCGCCCTCGCGACGCAGATCGAGGGCCGTGTATGGGTGCGGGGGCTGCTCCTGATGGCCTTCGGCGCGGTTCTAGGCCTCCTCGTCCTGTGGCGGCGCCGCCGCGCGGCGGCCCAGCCGCCGTCCGCCGCCGCCCGCCGCGCGGCCTCGGACTCGGGCTGAGGG
>NZ_JBHXRU010000194.1:0-4064 GCF_042716255.1 Streptomyces sp. NPDC058662
GACCCGGAGGCCGCGTCGCCGGGCCCGCGGCCGTCCGCGGAGCCGGCGCCCGGGGCCGCGCCGTCCGCGTCGCCGTCCACCCCGCCGTCCTCGCCGCCGTCTCCGTGGGGACGCCCCGAGGGTCCCGCGCGTCCCGAGGACACCGCGCGTCCCGAGCCTTCCCGGCCTTCCGAGCCGGAGGCATCCGCGCCGTCGGTGAGCGTGTCGCCGTCGGCGCCCGGCCGGAGGACTGCCGTTCCGCAGTCACCGTCCGCCGGGCCCGTCTGAGGCCGGGGTCCACGCCGGCGGCCCCGGCGTGATCCGCCGGGCACCCCTCAGGGCGCGACCGGGGCCGTGTTCTCCACCACCGCGACCAGCGGGGCCAGTTCAGGGTTGCGCGCGGCCTCGTCCAGGGCCTCGCGCAGGGCCGCGGCGTTCGTGGGCCTGGCCTGCGCCAGAAGGGCCAGTCCGGCCTCGCTGACATCGGTGTAGATGCCGCGCCGGTCGGTCGCGCAGATGTAGCGGCTCAGCAGCCCGCGGTCCTCCATCCGGCTGACCAGGCGGGTCGTCGCGCTCTGGCTGAGGACCACGGAGTCGGCGACCTGCGCCATCCGCAGGTGCCCGTTCGGCTCGCTGTGCTGACGGCTGAGGACGTCGAGCAGCGAGTACTCGCGCACGCTCAGGCCGTGCCGCGCCTGGAGGGCCCGCTCGATGTGCGACTCGATCCGGTCGTGCAGGACGGAGAGGGCGCACCAGCCCTGGGCAAGAGCGGTCAGCGCACTGTCCGTGGCCGTCATGGCTGCTCCTTCATGCCTGCACCCGCATGCCGGGCGGCCTGCGGTTCCGTGCCTTCACCCCAGGATAGGCCACCGGCGAAATAGTAGGCGTTTGCATATAACCCGCGTCAGCAACTAACGTGGAGATGTGCGGCGCGGCCCCCACCGTCCCGCGCCCGGCAGCGGCCCCCTTCCGCCGCGCCCGTCCTCCCCCTCCCCACCCCCAAGGACACCTCCATGCCTCTCGCACTGCTCGCCCTCGCCATCGGGGCCTTCGGGATCGGCACCACCGAATTCGTGATCATGGGCCTGCTCCCCGAGGTCGCCGGAGACTACGGCGTCTCGATCCCCACCGCGGGCTTCCTGGTCACGGGCTACGCCCTCGGCGTCGTCCTCGGCGCCCCGCTCATGACCGTCCTGGGCACCCGCGTCCCGCGCAAGCGCATGCTGATGATCCTCATGGGCCTGTTCATCGCGGGCAACGTCCTCTCCGCGCTCGCCCCCGCCTTCGAGACCATGCTGGCCGGCCGCGTCGTGGCCTCCCTGGCCCACGGGGCCTTCTTCGGTATCGGCGCGGTCGTCGCCGCCGAACTCGTGGCGCCCGAGAAGAAGGCCGGCGCCATCGCCATGATGTTCACCGGCCTGACGGTGGCCAACGTCGTCGGCGTCCCGCTCGGCACCCTGGTCGGCCAGACCCTGGGCTGGCGCGTCACCTTCCTGATCGTCGCCGCGCTCGGCGTCCTCGGCCTGCTCGGCATCGCAAGGCTGGTACCCGACCTGCCGCGGCCCGAGGGCGGCGTCCGCATCTGCCGCGAACTGGCCGCCTTCCGCAACGTCCAGGTGCTGCTGGCCATGGCGATGACCGTCCTCGGCTTCGGCGGCGTCTTTGCCGCGATCACCTACATCACCCCGATGATGACCGAGGTCGCGGGCTTCGCCGACACCTCCGTGACCTGGCTGCTCGTCCTCTTCGGCCTCGGCATGGTCGCCGGCAATCTGATCGGGGGCCGCTACGCGGACCGCGCGCTCATGCCGATGCTGTACGTGTCCCTGGGCGCGCTGGCGCTCACCCTCGCCCTGTTCACGGTCACCGCGCACAGCAAGGCCGGCGCCGCCGTCACCGTCGTCCTCATCGGCGCCCTCGGCTTCGCGACCGTACCGCCGCTCCAGAAGCGGGTCCTCGACCAGGCTGCCGGCGCGCCCACCCTGGCCTCCGCCGTCAACATCGGCGCCTTCAACCTCGGCAACGCCCTCGCGGCCTGGCTCGGCGGCCTCGTGCTCGCCGCGGGCCTCGGCTGGACCGCTCCGAACTGGGTGGGCGCGGCCCTCGCCGCCTCCGCCCTGCTGCTCGCCCTCGTCTCCGGCGCGCTGGAGCGCCGTACGGCGGCCCGCGCGAGCCGCACCGGCCGGATCGTCACGGGCGGCGCACCCGTCGCCGCGCCCCCCACCGAGGCCGCGCCCGCCGCCGGGGCCGTACGCGCCTGATCACCAGCGCCCCCCCGCATGCGGGGACCGCGACCGGGACCACGACGTTGCCGCCGCGCTCGGCGCCCCTCCTCCCCTCCCGGTAGCGCGCCCGTGTCCCGCGTGCCAGGTTGGTACGGGGGACATGGACGCATGATGAGGAACACGAAGCGGTACACGAGGGTCCACGTCATCGCGACGGCTGCGGTCGCCGCGCTGGTCACCCTTGCAGTGCCCGGCTGCACGGCCGCCTCCGACGAGCCCGCGGCCCCCACCTCGCCGGCCAGCGCCCCGGCCGGGGCGGCGAGCACCGCGGCGCCCGGCGACCCGGCCGGTCCGGGTGCCGCCACCGCCCCGCGCGAGCCCGTACCGAGCCCGTCGTACCCCCTCTCGGCCGCCCCGCGCACCGTCCCCGCCGTACGCGAGCACACGCCTGCCCGGGGCCCCGGCTGGAAGCCCGCCCCCGGCGCCCGCGTGGTCGTGGCCCAGGGCGACACGGCCGCGCTGTCCGACGAGGGCCGCCTGCTGGCCGGTGAGCTGGGCATCGCCTTCGCCGACGCGCAGGCCCCCCGGGACGGCGACGTCGAGCTCGACCTGGGAGCGGCGGGCTCCGGGCCGCCCGAGTCGTACACCCTCACGGTGAACGGCGGCCGGGTACGGGTCACGGCGCCCGACGAAGCCGGGGTCTTCTACGGGACCCGGACCCTCAAGCAGGTCGTGAGCAGCGGCGGTTCGGCTCCCGAGGGCACCGTGCGGGACGGGCCCGCCAAGCCCCAGCGCGGTCTCAACCTCGACATAGCGCGCAAGCACTTCACCCCCGGCTGGATAGAGGACCGGCTGCGGGAGATGGCCGACCTCAAGCTCAACCAGCTCGGCCTGCACTTCTCCGACGACCAGGCGTTCCGGATCGAGTCCGACAGCCACCCGGAGATCGTCTCCACGCCGCACCTCACCAAGGCCCAGGTCAGGAGCATCACGGCCCTCGCCGCCCGGCTGCACATCACGGTCGTCCCCGAGATCGACTCGCCCGGCCACCTCGGCGCCGTCCTGCGCGCCCACCCCGATCTGCAACTGCGCGACGTACAGGGCAGGGCGATCGCGGGCGCCGTCGACATATCCAACCCGGCGTCGGCCCGGCTCATCGACGAACTGCTGCGCGAGTACCTGCCGCTGTTCCCGGGCGGAGCCTGGCACCTGGGGGCGGACGAGTACCAGGCGCTCGTCGTACGCGACCCGCAGGCCTCCTTCCCGCAGCTCGCGCGCGCGGCGCAGCAGCGGTACGGGCCGACGGCGCGCGTCCAGGACCTGGCGACGGGCTGGCTCAACGACCGGGCCGACGTGGTGCGGCCTTCGGGCAAGGCGCTCAAGGCCTGGAACGACGGCTTCTTCCGCGGCGGGGTGACCAGTGCGGCCAAGGACATCCAGGTCGAGTACTGGACCGGCAAGGAGATAGGCGCCCGCCCGCCGCTGGAGTACCTGCGCGAGGGCCGCAAGGTGGTCAACCTCAACGACGAGTACCTCTACTACGTGCTCGGCGAGCCGAACCAGTTCACCTACCCGACCGGTCGGCGGATCTACGAGGAGTGGACCCCGCTGGTGCTGCGGGGCACCTCCCCCGTGCCGGCCGGGTACGCGGACCAGATCCTCGGCGCCCGCCTAGCCGTCTGGTGCGACCTGGCCGGGTCCCAGACCCAGGCGCAGGTCGCCGCGGGCATCGGGCTGCCGCTGGCCGCGCTCTCGCAGAAGGTCTGGGACGAGCGCGCGCCCCGGATGCCCTGGACCGAGTTCAAGGCCCTCGCCGACCGCCTCTGAACCCCTCGCCGCTCCCGGTGACCGCCTCGGGCC
>NZ_JBHXRU010000195.1:0-3841 GCF_042716255.1 Streptomyces sp. NPDC058662
GGCCCGCCGCCCGGGTGCTCCGGGTGGTGCGCGCGGCCGTCCTGCGCTCGGCGGCCGTCCTCGCCCTCCTCGCCGTCTGGGAGGCCGCGCCGCGGCTGGGCCTGGTCGACGCCACCTTCCTGCCGCCGTTCAGCGAGGTCGCCGTCGCCTGGTGGGAGCTGCTGGGCGACGGCCGGCTGGGCGAGCACGCCCGAGCCAGCCTCGTCCGCTCCTTCGGCGGCTTCGGGATCGCCGTCGCCGTCGCCGTCCCGCTCGGTTTGCTCATCGGCTGGTACCGCCCGGTGGCGGCGCTGCTCGGCCCGCTGCTGGAGGTGTTCCGCAACACCGCCGCCCTCGCGCTGCTGCCGGTCTTCGTGCTGCTGCTCGGCATCGGCGAGACCTCGAAGATCTCGATCGTGGTCTACGCCTGCGTCTGGCCGATCCTGCTGAACACCATCAGCGCCGTCAGCAACGCCGACCCCACGCTCGTCAAACTGGCCCGCTCGATGGACCTGTCCACCCCGAGGCTCTTCCAGAAGGTGATCCTGCCGTCCTCGGTGCCGGCCGTCTTCACGGGCATCCGCCTCGCCGGCGCCGTCTCCATCCTCGTGCTGGTGGCTGCCGAGATGATCGGCGCCAAGGCGGGACTCGGCTACCTGATCAACGCCTCGCAGTTCAACTTCGCGATCCCGCAGATGTACGCGGGCATCGTCACGATCTCCGCCATCGGCGTGGCCTTCAACCAGCTGCTGGTCGGGGTGGAACGCCGCCTCAGCCTCTGGCGCGTACCGGCCTGACGCCCGTCCGCCGCCGCGCCCCGCTCCGTACGACACCCGAGGAACAGCCATGACCGCTCCCCGCACCCTCCACCTCAACGCCTTCCTGATGAACGCCGGACACCACGACGCCGCGTGGCGCCACCCGGACAGCACCCCCGAACGCGTCACCGACCTGCGGTACTTCCAGGAACTGGCCCGCACCGCCGAACGCGGGCGACTCGACTCCATCTTCTTCGCCGACGGGCTCGCCCTGTGGGGCAAGGCCCGCTACAACGCCCTCGGCGGCTTCGAGCCCCTCACCCTGCTCTCGGCCATCGCCGCCGTCACCGAGCACATCGGGCTCATCGCCACCGTCTCGACCACCTTCAACGAGCCCTTCCACACCGCCCGCAAGTTCGCCTCCCTCGACCACCTCAGCGGCGGCCGGGCCGGCTGGAACATCGTCACCTCGGGCACGCTCGACGAGGCCCGCAACTTCAACCGGGAGGAGCACCTGGAGCACCGCCTGCGCTACGACCGCGCCCGCGAGTTCCTGGACGTCGCCACCAAGCTGTGGGACAGCTGGGAGGACGACGCGATCGTCCTCGACAAGGAGCGCGGGGTCTACGCCGACACCGACAAGCTCCATCCGGCCGCCCACCGCGGCGAGTACTTCGGCGTGGCCGGCCCACTCAACGTGCCGCGCTCCCCGCAGGGCCGCCCGCTGCTCGTGCAGGCCGGCTCCTCCGAGGACGGCAAGGAGTTCGCCGCCCGGTACGCCGAGGCCGTGTTCACCGCACAGCAGACCCTCGCCGACGGCCAGGCCTTCTACAAGGACCTGAAGTCCCGCCTCGGCGCGTACGGCCGGGCCGAGCGGGACCTGCTCGTGCTGCCGGGCATCGCCCCCGTCATCGGCGCCACGGAGGCGGCGGCGAAGGCCCTGGAGCAGCAGCTCACCGACCTCCAGGTGCCGGAGTACGGCCTCGCGCAGCTGTCGGGCATGCTCGGCGTCGACCTGAGCGGTCTGCCCCTCGACGGTCCGCTGCCCGAACTGCCGCAGGAGCGGGACATCAACGGCAACAAGAGCCGCTTCACGCTCGTGGCCGAACTGGCCCGGCGCGACGGCCTCACGCTGCGCGAACTGATCGCCCGGCTCGGGGCCGGCCGCGGCCACCGGGTCGTCGCCGGTACCCCCGAGCAGATCGCCGACCAGCTGGAGGAGTGGTTCACCCGGGGAGCCGCGGACGGCTTCAACATCATGGCGCCCGTCCTGCCCAGCGGCCTCACCGACTTCGTCGACCACGTGGTGCCGATCCTGCAGCGGCGCGGGCTGTTCCGCACCGAGTACGCCGGCCGCACCCTGCGCGAGAACTACGGACTGCCCCGCCCCGCCAACCGGTACGCCACGGCGGGCGCCTGAGCGCTCGCGCCGGGTTCAGGCAGGCAGCGTGTTGCGGTGCGAGCGCCGCCGGGCCGCGCTGAAGAGCGCCTGGATCTGCGCGCCCGACTGCTCGACGTCGTCCAGCGGGGAGGGGAAGGGCAGGCGCACGTCGTGGTGCCCGCGCCGCTCCTCCAGCCGCAGGGTGATCCCGTACCGGTCCAGGGCGAGGGGCAGCGCGCGGACCACGGCCGTGGCGGGCAGCGGCTCGACCAGGCGCAGCAGCAGGGTGACGAGGTCGCTGTGGTCGTCGAGGAGGTGGGTGAGCATGCCCGCCTCGTACCCGGCCAGGGGGTCGGGGCAGGCGGCGTCCAGCTCCTCCAGGCCGACGGACGCGAAGCCGTCGTCCGTCTCCAGGACGGCCTCCTCGAACTCCACGCAGGTGCTGCGGCCGGTCTCGGCCGCCGCGCCCGGCCCGGCCGCGAAGTCGGCGCCGGTGTCCGCGTACGGGGTGAGCAGGCGTCCCAGGACGGTCACGCGGGCGCGCACCCGGTCGCGCACGGGGGTGGGGGCGATGTCGGTGAACTCCAGCCGGATCGCGGGTCGGTCCCCGCTCCGCGGGGCGGGCGGCAGGCCGGCGGCGGGGTCGGCCGGGTGCAGGTGGAGGCCGCCCAGGACGTCGGTGCCGTCGAGGTGGCGGACCTCGGTGCGCAGGCCGTCGGTGACCACGGTCATGGAATGGGCGGCGGCCAGGATCGAGCGGACCCGCTCGGCGGCGGTGGGCCGGTCGGCCGGGGTGGCGGGTGCACCGGACGTGCGCATGCGGATCTCTCCATCGTCCCTTGAGGGCTGTGGGCCAGGCTTTAAGTTAGGCATGCCTAACCTAACCTATCTCCGCTCCTCGGAGTAGTCCGCGCGGCTCGTGTCGCTGTTGGGCTGAACGGGTGAAACGCGAGAGGATGGGGGGATGCACATGAAGCGCGCGGCCGAGGCGGCCCTGTGAGCAGGTACGACGTCACCGATGAACAGTGGGAGGGGCTCGCGCAGGTGGTGCCGCTGCGCAGCCGCAACGAGTGGCCCTCCCGGGTGGACCACCGCACGATCCCCAAGCCCGGCGCGTCGGCGGCGGAGCAGCGGCGCTTCGTCGTGATCCGGGTGCAGATCTTCGCGGACGCGCGGGAGGTGGCCGAGTACCTGATCGCGCAGATCCCGGTCCTGCTCGACCTCACCGGCGCCGACAGCGAAGTGGCCAAGCGGATCCTCGACTTCAGCAGCGGCGTGGTCTTCGGGCTGGGCAGTGGAATGCACCGGGTCGACCGGAACGTCTTCCTGCTGGCCCCGGTCGGGACCGAGGTCGAGGGCATCGCGGCCGCGGCCGTCCCCCGATCGTAGGAAGACCGCCGCGAGGGAACGGTTCGCCGTGCCCGCGGGGGGCCGGGCGGCCCGTACCGTCCGGCGCATGGACGCCACCCTCGACGCACCGACCCCCGCCCCCGCGCTCGACCCCGCCCCGCCCGCGGCGGCGCCGGGTCGCACCCACGCCCCCGCCCCGGCCCGAGCCCTGCCGCACGGCACCTCCGCGCCCGATCCCGGCCGAACCGCCCCGACCGGCGGCGTTTTAGGGGCCGTTCCGCCCGAGCGCGGGCCCGGTCCGGCAGCGGGCGGCGGCGCGGTCGCGGCCCCGGCCCGCCCGCCGGGCCCCGTACGGGCCGAGGAGGTCGCGCCG
>NZ_JBHXRU010000196.1:0-3825 GCF_042716255.1 Streptomyces sp. NPDC058662
GGACAACACCCCACCCCGACCCCGACCCCCCACCACCCCCGCCAACAACCCCCGCCCCGCAAAAAACACCGACCAGCCGCCACAACCGCCATCACCCGCCCCGCACCGCCACCGCCCCGCCCCGCACCGCCGCCAACCCCCCGTCAGCCCATGACGAACTCGCACCACACACACTTCCCGCTCCCCCGAGGCTCCACCCCCCACACATCCGCCAGCCGGTCCACCAGCATCAGCCCCCGCCCCGACACCCCCGCCTCCCCCGCCTCCCGCCGCCGCGGCAACGCGCTGGAGCGGTCCGCCACCTCCACGCGCAGGCGCCGCTGCGGCCCCGCCAGGACGCGCAGGGTCACGATGGCCGGCCCGTCCGTGTGCATCAGCGCGTTCACGATCAGTTCGTCCGCGACGAGCTCGATCTCGTCGGACCGCTCCCGCGCCCCCCACGCCCGTACCGCCGCTCCGATCATGTGACGGGCCGCCACCAGCCCCTCGGGGTCCCCCGGTGCCACGTGCTGCTGCAGGCGGCCCCGCACGCCGCCCCTCGGGGTGTCGTCGACGCGGCGCCGCAGCAGGAGCAGCGCCATGTCGTCGTCCCCGCCCCGCTCGTCGACGACCCCGCACAGCCGGTCGGCGAGCATCTGCAGGTCCGCCGGGCCGCCGCGGACCAGCGAGGCCAGCAGCCCGATGCCGTCGTCGAGGTCGGCGCCGGGTTGTTCCACCAGGCCGTCCGTGCACAGCAGGAGCGTTTCTCCCGGGTCGAGCTCCGCCGTGGTCACCGGGTACTCCAGCCGCCCGAACTCCGCCGAGAGGCCGAGCGGCATGCCGCCGCTCACCGGCAGGATGCGGCACTCGCCGTCCCGGGTGCGCACAAGCGGGTCGATATGGCCGGCGCGGACCATCTGGAGCACGCCCGTCGACAGGTCGGCCTCCGCGTACGTGCAGGTGGCGAAGCGCTCGGTGTCCAGTTCGTGGAGGAAGACGGAGGCCCGCGCCATGACGGTGGCCGGCGAGTGCCCCTCGGCGGCGTAGGCGCGCAGCACGATCCGCAGCTGGCCCATCACCGCCGCGGCGTGCGTGTCATGGCCCTGGACGTCGCCGATGACCGCGCCCACCCGTCCGCCGGGCAGCGGGATGACGTCGTACCAGTCGCCGCCGATGTCCTGGCCCATCCGGGCGGAGCGGTACCGGACGGCGATCTCCGCCCCCGGCACCGACGGTATGCGCCGCGGCAGCATGGCCTGCTGCAGGCCCTCCGCGAGGTCGTGCTCCTGCTCCAGCAGCATCGCCCGCTGGAGGCTCTGCGCGATGCTGCTGCCCAGGGCGACGAGCAGGTTCCGCTCGTCCTGGGTGAAGCCGTCCTTGTCCTGGTAGAGCAGTCCGATCGCGCCGATCGGCCGGGCCTGGGCGATCAGCGGCAGGTACGCGGCCGCCGAGATGTCCATGTACGAGATCTTGGCCCAGAGCTCGGGATACCCCTCGGCGAACTCCTCGGCCGAGTCGAGGAAGCGGGGCTGGAGCGAGCGGACGACCTCGCTCATCGGGTACTGCTCGTCGACGCGGGTGTAGCGGGTGCCGGGGACGAAGCTGTCCACGGGCCCTTCCGCCACCAGGTGGATGCGGCCCGCCTCGACGAGTCCCATGACCATGCCCATCGAGCCGAGCCGCTCCAGGCCGTGGGCGTCGCCGAGCGCGTCGATGACGTCCTGCACGGTACGGGCGTGGGCCAGGGCGGCGGTGGTGCTCTCGACCACCGACGTCTGCCGGCGGCGTTCCTCGTCGAGCCCGAGGCGTTCCGCGGAATGGCTCAGTTCCTCCGTGGCGTCCCGGACGATCCCGATGATGCGGTACGGGCGCCCGTCCTGGCCCCGCATGACGCGGCCCTGGGTGTGGGTCCAGCGCAGCCGCCCGTCCCGGCAGCGGATACGGAAGTAGGCGCCGTAGCTGTCCACGCCGCTCTTGAGGGCGCTGGAGACGAGGGCGTCGAGCCGGGCCGCCTCGGCCGGCGGCACGCGGGCGCTCAGCGACGCGGGCCGGCCGGCGTACTCGTCCGGGGCTGTGTCGAAGACGTCCAGCGCCGCCTCGTCCATGTGCATGAGCCCGGTGAGCAGGTCCCAGTCGAAACTGCCCATCCGGTTCAGCGACAGCGACTGGTCCGGGTGTGCGGGCCAGTCGTCCGGCAGTGATACGGCGGTCGGCACCGATCCACCATGACACACGGGCCGGTCAGGCGCTCTCCAGCGAGGCTCCGGGGTCCGAGGGCCACGACTGCTCGTCCGGGACGGCCGGGGCGTACGGGTCGGAGGGGTCGTTCGGGTCGGAGGGCGCGTACGGGTCCGAGGGCGCGTACGGATCGGCCGGCTGCTCGCTCGATCCGTCGGGGTCCGCCGGGAGGTCCGGGTCCGGCTGGACCTCGGGCGGCAGGCCGGACGGGTCCTCGGACGGGAACTCGGACCGCGGGTCCGAGGGGCCCTCGGACGGGGGCTGCTGCGGCCCGTCCGGCCTCGGCGGCGCGTCCGGTCGCTGCTGCGGTTCCCCGGCGGGCGGGCTCGGCGGGCAGTCCGTCGCCCCCGGGGTCGGCGGCGCGGCAGGGCTGACGGGGCTGCCGTCGGGCGGGGTGGGGGGCGCGGTGCGGGCGAGGCTGTTGGTGACGGGGTCCTTGCAGGGGTCACCGGGCGGGGTACCGGGTCCGGCCGGGATGCCGTCGGCGGGGTCGAACGGGGGCGCCACCCGCGGGGCCCGGTCCTGGGCCCCGTCGTCGCCGGCCTTGCGCTCGATCCAGGTGTTGTCGGCGATGTTGACGATCACCAGGTTGTCGATGAGCCGGGTGGTGGGCTCGATGACGACGACCTGGTTGGGCTGGTACCCGTTCCAGGGTTCGCCCTTGTGCACCGGGGAGCCCTTCGGGGCGCGCGGTGGGAGCAGCGGATTGCCGCAGCCGCAGCGGACCCGGGGCATCCCGTAGCCGTCGACGAGGACGGCGGTGCCGGCCTGCAGGACGGACTGGTAGCCGTCGGCCCGGCCCTCGCGGAAGCCGTGATTGGTGACCCGGGTGTCCGCGCGGAGCACGACGGGGGTGAGTCCGCGCAGGAAGTCGGGGATCTTCGCCTGTTCGATGTCGGAGGCCCGGGCGAAGGCCTGGGCCTTGGCCTCGTCGGACGTCAGGAAGCGGACCTGCTGCTCCACGTCGCAGCTGCCCAGCCGGTGGGTGCCGCCGTAGAGCCCGGGGGTGGCGGCGTTGACGGTACGGATGCCCTCGCCCGTCGGGTTGGGCAGCGGCGGCTGTACGGGGGCGGACTCGGCCATGGCGGAGGACGCGGTGAAGGGGGCCGGCCCGGCGGAGGCCACGGGCTGGAGGTGGACGTCCTGGCTCTCCGGTCCGGGGGTGCTGGGGCGCTCCTCCGATCCGCCGCAGGAGACCGCGAACAGCCCGAGGACCGCGAAGAGGGCCGCGCCGGCGGGTGCGTGACGACGCGGCGCCTGACGAGGTGTCGGAGGTGTCGGTGCGTCCACGTGTATCTCCCTTTTCGCCCCGGTTGATTCCTCTTGTCTGCCGCATGCCCGCGCGCCCCGCAACCGGAGATCCCCGGGACGGGGAGCCACTCGGCCGAAGGGCCGCACGTGGAGCCGGCGCGGGGGCGCGGGGGTGCGGGGGTGCGGGGGCTCGGGGCCGCACTGAACGGGTTCAAGGGCTCGGGGTACCGCCGGGCCGGCTCCAGCCGCCCGGACGCTCGACACCCCGGCTCGCCGACACCCCGACACCCCCGGCCCCCGCCGGCCCGGCCCCCGCCGCCCCGACCGCCCCGACCGCCCGGCCCGCCCGGCCGGCAC
>NZ_JBHXRU010000197.1:0-3804 GCF_042716255.1 Streptomyces sp. NPDC058662
GCGTCGTCATCAGTGCTGCGGCTCCTGCGGGAACAGCGGCACGTCCGGGGGCTTGTTGCTCGCATCCGGCGACTTGGTGGTGGTCTTCGTCGGATCGGGCGACTTGGTGGTGGTCTTCGTCGGGTCCGGCGACTTGGTGGTGGTCTTCGTCGGATCCGGCGTGTTCGCCGGCGGGGTGCTGCTCGGCGGCGGGGGCGGGGTCTGGCTCGCCGTGGGCGTCGAGGAGGCGGTGCGCGACGGGGCCTGCACGGCGCCCATCTCCGCCTCGGACAGGTCGAACTTGTCGGTGTCCCCGCCCTTGAGGACGGCGAGGGTGTACGCCTTCCAGATGGACGCGGGGAAGGAGGATCCGCCCGCGCGGCCGAGGCCCGCCGTGCCGGTCAGCGTGGTCTGCTTGTGCGGAGGGACCGGCTCCTCGCCGAACATCGCCACGACGGTGACCAGTTCGGGGGTGTAGCCGGTGAACCAGGCCGCCACGTTGGACTCGGTGGTGCCGGTCTTGCCGGCGGCCTCGTAGACGCTGCTGCGGACCTTGTTGCCGGAGCCGCCCTCGTCGTTGACGACGCCGTTGAGCACCTTGGTGACGGTGTCCGCGGTCTGGCGGCTGATGGCCTGCTCGCCGACCGCGTCCACCGGCTCCACGACGCGGTCCTTGTGCTCGGCCTTCTTGATGATGCTCGGCGTGACCTTCTTGCCGTGGTTGTCGAGGGTCGCGTAGACGGCGGCCATCTCGACGGTGTTCGCGCTCATCGTGCCGAGGGCCATGGCCGGCTTGTCCTCGGGCCAGCCCTCGCGGTCCTTCATGCCGAGGGTCAGGGCCGTCTTCTTGACGTCCTTGGGGCCCACGTCCACGATCATCTGCGCGTAGACGGAGTTCACCGAGTAGTTGGTGGCGTCCTGGACCGAGATCATCGGGTCGCCGAAGTTCCGCTGGTCCTGGTTCTCCGGGGCGAAGGGGATCTTGCTGCCGACCACGGGCCGCTTGTTGGTGCCGTCGTAGAGCGCGTTCGGGGTGATCGGCTTGCCGTCCTGCGTGGTCGCCTTGTTCTCCAGGGCGGAGGCGAGCACGATCGGCTTGAAGGTCGAGCCGGGCTGGAAGTCCTTGCGCAGGGCGTTGCTCGACCAGTGGTCCTTCAGGCCCGTGCCGCCGTACATGGCGACGATGTGGCCGGTCTTCGGGTCCACGGAGGTCGCGCCGGCCTGGACGTTCTGGTCGATGGGGCGGTTCTTGGTGTCCTTGCGGTCGAGCTTGGACTCCAGCTCGTCGTGGACGGCCTTCTCCAGCGCTTCCTGCTTCTTCGGGTCGATGTTGAGGTGGAACGTCCAGCCGCCGGCGTCGATCAGCTTCTTCTCGACGCCCTGGCTGTTCAGTTCGGCCTCGGCGGCCTGGACCAGGTAGCCCTTCTGCCCGTCCATGCCCGTCGGGGGCTGTGGCGGCTGCGGCTCCGCGAACTGCATCGTCTGGCGCTTGGCCTCGTCCAGCTCGCCCATCTCGACCATGTTGACGAGGGTGGCGTCGTAGCGGATCTTGATGCGGCCCTTGGTCTCGTCGCTCGCCGTGCTCCAGTCGTACTGGCTCGGGGCCTGGACGAGGGTGGCGAGGTAGGCGCCCTGCTCCAGGCTCAGCTTCTCGGCGTCGACGCCGTAGTAGGCCTGGGCGGCGGCCTGGATGCCGTAGGCGCCGCGGCCGAAGTAGCTGGTGTTCAGGTAGCCCGCGAGGATCTCGGGCTTCTTCATGCGCTGGTCGACCTTGAGGGAGATGACCAGTTCCTTGAGCTTGCGGGTCGGGGTCTGCTCCTGGGTCAGGTAGTAGTTCTTGACGTACTGCTGGGTGATGGTGGAGCCGCCGGCCCGCCCCTGGCCCGTGGCGGTGTTCCAGAGCCCGCGCGCGAGGCCCTTGAGGTCGACGCCGTTGTCCTTGCGGAAGGACTTGTTCTCGATCGCGATGAACGCCTCCTGGACGTCCTTCGGGATCTTGTCGATCGGCAGGATCTCGCGGTTGACGGTGCCCTTGGTCGCCATCGTCGTGCCGTCGGCGTACTTGTAGACATTGCTCTGCTGGAGCGCCTGCGCGTTGGGGTTGGGCTCCTCGACGTAGAAGTAGAGCCCGATCAGCGCGCCCATGCCGAGCAGGGTGACCGTGAAGAACGTGCCGAGGAGCTTCTTCCAGGTGAAGAAGCGGCGTATGCCCGTGGGTTTGCCGCTCTTCCCCGTGCCTCTGGTGCGTCCGCTCGGCGCCCGCCGCGCACCGCGCTGCTGCTGCGCCTTACGCGCTTCTGCTCGGCCCATCGCTCCCGCTCCGCTCGTTAACCCCCCGACGTCAGCTCAGAAAGCTAACACCGCAGGCTGTGACAAAGGCTGACCAAGTACGGCCAATAACGGTCAATTCGGACGTGAGAATCAGCACCCGCGCCAATGGAACCGACGCCCACCATGCCCCAAGGGTTGCCATGCGCGGAAAAAGTGATATCACTTTGCTAAGCGACCCGATCGGCCGCGACCGCGAGAAACGGGGCAAACGATGACGAACTCTGACGCGACGCCAGCCATCGGCGTACGGGAATTCACCGCCAACAGCGTGGGCGGGGGCCTGGCCCTCCTGCTCGGCCTGCTCGGCGTCCTCGGCGGCGTGGGCCTGGTCGTCGCCGGTGCGACGGCGGCCGGTACGGCCCTCAAGGCCGCTCTGGTCACGGGCGGCGTCCTCCTCTTCCTCGCGGCGGTCCTCGCGATGAGCGGACTGAACACGATCGCGCCCGGCGAGGCCCGCGTCGTCCAGCTGTTCGGTCGCTACCGCGGCACGATCCGCGCCGACGGCCTGCGCTGGGTCAACCCCCTCACCTCCCGCGCGAAGATCTCCACCAGGGTCCGCAACCACGAGACGGCGGTGCTGAAGGTCAACGACGCCTACGGCAACCCGATCGAGCTCGCGGCCGTCGTCGTGTGGAAGGTGCAGGACACCGCGCGGGCCACCTTCGAGGTCGAGGACTTCACCGAGTTCGTCGAGACGCAGACCGAGGCGGCGGTGCGGCACATCGCGATCGAGTACCCGTACGACGCCCACGAGGAGGGCGGCCTCTCGCTCCGCGGGAACGCGGAGGAGATCACCGAGAAGCTCGCCGTGGAACTGCACGCGCGGGTCGACGCGGCCGGCGTCCACATCATCGAGTCCCGCTTCACACACCTGGCGTACGCTCCGGAGATCGCCTCCGCGATGCTCCAGCGCCAGCAGGCGGGCGCGGTCGTGGCGGCCCGCAAGCAGATCGTGGAGGGGGCCGTGGGCATGGTCGAACTGGCACTGACCCGCCTGGCCGAGCAGGAGATCGTGGAGCTGGACTCCGAGCGCAAGGCCGCGATGGTCTCCAACCTGATGGTGGTCCTCTGCGGAGACCGCGCCGCCCAGCCGGTGCTCAACACGGGCACCCTCTACCAGTGACCCCGCCCGGCAGCACACCCCCGCCGCCCGGCCCGGACGAGGCGTCCGGACCGGAGCGGGGCGAGCCCGGCGAGGACGGCGGCGCACCGGCCGCCGCGCCCCGGCCCTCGGCCCGGCAGGCGCGCAAGCAGGTGCTGCTGCGGCTCGACCCCCAGGTCTACGACGCGCTGGCGCGCTGGGCGGGCGAGGAGCTGCGGAGCGCGAACGCGCAGATCGAGTTCCTCCTGCGCCGGGCCCTGTCCGAGGCCGGCCGGCTGCCCTCGGCCCCCGGGCCGATCCCCCGCCGCGGCCGGCCCCCGAGGCCGGCGGACCGGCCACCGGACTGACCGGCCCCGCCCCCGGCCGCGGGGGGGGGGGGCCCCCCCGCCCGC
>NZ_JBHXRU010000198.1:0-3676 GCF_042716255.1 Streptomyces sp. NPDC058662
GCTCGTACTGGACGTACCGCCGTGGTCCGCCAACGCCGCGAGGTGCCGTGCCGGGCGCCGCGACCCGGTGAACCTTTCCGGCCACGGCACTAGAGGTGCGTCGGGGCGAACATCTTGAGGGTGGTGTGCAGGACGAGGAGGGAGGGGCCCGGGGTGGCGAGGGCGGCGGCGAGGTCCTCGCGGAGGGTGGCCGGGGTGGTGGCGGCCGCCGGGACGCCGAAGGAGGCGGCCAGGGCGACGAAGTCGGGGCGGGTGAGTTCGGTGCCCGTCGTACGGCCGAAGGAGTCCGTCATGTACGCGCGCAGGATGCCGTAGCCCCCGTCGTCCACGATCAGCCAGGTGACGTCGAGGTCGTGCTGGCGGGCCGTGGCCAGGTCCGCGAGGGAGTACATCGCGCCGCCGTCGCCCGAGACGGCCAGCACGGGGGTGCCCGGCTCCGCGACGCACGCGCCCAGTGCGGCCGGGAAGGCGTAGCCGAGCCCGCCCGCGCCCTGGGCCGAGTGCATGGTGTTCGGGTGCTTGGCGTCGAAGGCCGACCAGGCCCAGTAGCCGAGGATCGTCATGTCCCAGAAGGACGGCGAGCGGGCGGGCAGCGCCGCGCGGATCGAGGCCAGCAGTTCCTGCTCCAGGGCCACGTCCTGTCCGGCCAGGCGGGCCGCGATGTCCGCCAGCAGCAGCTTCACCCGCTCCGGCGCCGCGGGGTCCTCGCGCTCGGACACCGTCTCCAGCAGGGCCTGGAGCCCGAGGCGGGCGTCGGCGTGGATGCCCAGGCCGGGGTGGTTGGACTCCAGCTTGCCGAGGTCGGCCTCGATCTGGACGACCCGGCCGGCGGGAAGGAAGGTGTGGTAGTTCGAGGACAGCTCGCCCAGCCCCGAGCCGACGACCAGCAGGACGTCCGCGTCCTCCAGGAAGTCCGTCATATGGCGGTCCTCCAGCCAGGACTGGAGGGAGAGGGGGTGGTTCCACGGGAAGGCGCCCTTGCCGCCGAAGGTGGTCACCACCGGGGCGTTCAGGCGCTCTGCCAGCTGCTTGAGCTTGCCCGCCGCGTCCGCGCGGACCACACCGCCGCCCGCGATGATCACCGGGCGCTCGGCGTGGGACAGCCAGTGCGCCGCCACCGCCGTCAGTTCGGGCCTCGGCGCGAGCTCGTGCGGGGTCGCGTCCATGCCGGTGACGGGCGGGACGATCGTCGGCTCCCGCAGCACGTCCTCGGGGATCTCGACCCAGACCGGGCCGTGCGGGGCGGTGAGCGCGGACTCCCAGGCCTGGGCGACGACCGTGGGGATCTGGGACGGGGTGCGGGCCACGTGGACGGACTTGACCACGTCCCGGAAGGACGCGGACTGGTCGCGCAGCTCGTGCAGGTACCCGCGACGGCCGCCGCCCAGGCCCGCGACGGGTACCTGGGAGGACAGGGCGAGTACCGGCGCCGACGCGGCGGCCGCCTCGGCCAGGGCGGGCAGCGCCATCAGGGCGCCCGGGCCGGTGGACAGCAGCAGCGGTACGGCCTCGCCCGTGATCCGGCCGTACGCGTCGGCCGCGAAGGCGGCGTTGTTCTCCGTGCGGAGCCCGATGAGCCGCAGGTCGGAGCGGCCCACCGCGTCGAAGAGCCCCAGCGCGTGCTGGCCGGGCAGCCCGAACACGGTGGTCGCGCCCAGCGAACGCAGCGTCTCCACGACCAGGTCCCCGCCCGTCCGCCCCGGCGGCGGCGCGAGGGCGGCCGCCGTCTGGGCCTCGGTGGGACGGAGTACCAGGTCGTGGTCGTGCGTCACGTGCTCAGTTGCCCTTCGCCTTCGCCGCAGCGATCTGCCGGCTCATGATCGTGGTCAGTTCGTACGCGGTGTGCGAGGCCGCGACCGAGGTGATCTCCGCGTGATCGTACGCCGGGGCGACCTCGACGACGTCGGCGGAAACGAGATTGCAGGACGACAGGCCGCGGATGATCTCCAGCAGCTCGCGGGAGGTCATGCCGCCGGCCTCCGGGGTGCCCGTGCCGGGGGCGTGCGCCGGGTCGAGCACGTCGATGTCGATCGAGATGTACAGCGGGCGGTCGCCGATGCGCTGGCGCAGCTGGTCGGCGACCTCGTCGGCGCCGCGCCGGTAGACGTCGGCCGAGGTGACGATGCCGAAGCCCATCTTGGCGTCGTCGGTCAGGTCCTGCTTGCCGTACAGCGGGCCGCGCGTGCCGACGTGCGAGAGCGCCTCGGTGTCGAGGATGCCCTCCTCGACGGCGCGGCGGAACGGGGTGCCGTGGGTGTACTCGGCGCCGAAGTAGGTGTCCCAGGTGTCCAGGTGCGCGTCGAAGTGCAGCAGGGCGACCGGGCCGTGCTTCTTCGCGACGGAGCGCAGCAGCGGGAGGGCGATGGTGTGGTCGCCGCCGAGGGTCATCAGGCGGGAGCCGGCGCCGAGCAGCTCGTCGGCGGCGGCCTCGACCGTGTCGACGGCCTCGTTGATGTTGAAGGGGTTCACCGCGATGTCACCGGCGTCCGCGACCTGCGCCAGGGCGAAGGGGGAGGCGTCCTGGGCCGGGTTGTACGGGCGCAGCAGCCGCGACGCCTCGCGGATCGCGTTGCCGCCGAAGCGGGCGCCGGGGCGGTACGAGACACCGGAGTCGAAGGGGACGCCGACGACGGCGACGTCGGCGGAGCCGACCTCGTCGAGGCGGGGCAGCCGGGCGAAGGTCGCCGGGCCCGCGTAGCGCGGGATGCGGGAGGAGTCGACGGGTCCGCGCGGCTGCGTGCTCATGAGGGGTGCCCTTCTGAAGGTCCTGCGGGTGCGGTCCTTCGAGCGTAAGCGGGTGGCCGGGAGCCGCGAAGTGTACGTTTTATCCACACCGCCCTCTCGAACTGTACGGAGCATCCATGCGAGCCCCGATCCCCTCCGAGGCGGGACCCGCCGCGCCGCCGGTGGCGCCGGTGGCGCTGGGTGCGCTGCTGGCCGACCGGGAGCTCGGGCTGCGGCTGCTGGCCGGGCCGGCGGAGGCTGAGGTGCACGGGGTGCACGCCTCGGAGATGGCGGACCCGACGCCGTACCTGCTGGGCGGGGAGCTGCTGCTGACCGCCGGGGCGGCGCCGGCCGGGGCGGCCGTGGATGCGGAGGCCGCGGGGTACGTGGCGCGGCTCGCCGGGGCCGGGGTGGCCGCGCTCGGCTTCGGCGTGGCCCCGGTGCACGAGGAGGTGCCTGCGGCGCTGGTCGCGGCGTGCGCGCGGCACGGGCTCGCGCTGCTGGAGGTACCGCCCGGGACCCCGTTCACGGCGGTGGCCCGTACGGTCTGGCGGCTGATGGCCGAGGCCCGTACGCGGGAGCTGCGCCGGGTCACCGAGGCGCAGCAGTCGCTCGCCGCGGCGGCCGCCCGGCCGGATCCGGTCGCGGCGGTGGTGGCGCGGCTGGCCTCGACCCTGGGCGGCCGGGTCGAGCTGTCCCCGGACGGCCGGTCGGCGGGCGCGCCGCTGCCCGAACCGGTGGCCGGGGCGCTGGCCGCCCTGCTGGCCCGGGTCGGCCGGCCCGTCGGACCGGCGACGGCCACCGACCAGACCGGCGGCTGGCACCTGACGGCCTACGCGCTCTCCCGCACCCCGTCCCCGGCGGCCGATCCGGGGGCGCCGGGGGCTTCCGCGGCGCCTGCGGCGGTCGGCCCGGCCGGCTCGCCGGCGCCGGGTCCCCGGAGAACCGGCCC
>NZ_JBHXRU010000199.1:0-3671 GCF_042716255.1 Streptomyces sp. NPDC058662
GCGCTGGTGCGCGTCGGCCGCGGACCGGCGGGGGCGGGCCTTCAGCGGAGGGGGCGGTGGGCCCGGTCGGCGAGCGGGAGTTCGCCGGAGAGCTCGTACGGGAGCGGGGAGCCGACGGGACGTGCGTCGAGCCGGGCGGTGATCACCAGGGTGCCCTCCTCGATCTGGTAGTCGAGGGGGAGTCCGAGCCCGCGCATGGCGGCCACCATGCCGGTGTTGGAGGCCTGGGTCACGGCGTACACGCTGTCGCACCCGGCCTCGACGGCCATGGCGAGGAGCCGGCGCAGCAGCTCGGAGCCGATGCCCCGGCGCTGCCAGTCGTCCTCGATGAGCAGGGCGACCTCGGTCTCGTCGCCGTCCCACAGCAGGTGCCCGAGGGCGACGAGCCGGCCCGAGGCGGTGGTGGCGGCGAGGGTCCGGCCGAAGCGCGGGCTCAGCAGGTGGCCGAGGTAGCGGTCGGCGTCGGCCACGGGGCCGTGGTAGCGCAGCGACAGGGTGCGCTCGGAGCAGCGGTCGTGCATCGCGCGGGCCGCCGCCTGGTCGGAGCCGTCGGCGCGGCGCACGGTGATCTCGTTGCCCTCGGGCAGCGTCAGTACGTGCTGGCTGCGCGGGACGCGGGGACCGAGCCGCGTGTCGAGCTCGACCAGGGCGCGGGCACGGGCGAACTCCGTCGGAGTGAAGGGCAGGTGGGGCCGCTCCACGGTGATGGCGCCGCCCGAGGGGTCGCGCAGCCGCATGACCGTGGACTCCAGCACGCCCTCGACCGGGGCGTCGGCGCCGGCGTTGGGGCGGCCGGAGAGCGTGGTCGCGGGGATGGAGTGGATCGTGCAGCGGCCGAGCAGCTGGCGCAGGGCGAGGGGGAGTTCGGCGGCGTCGAGGGCGGTGCGCGTGGCCAGGCCCAGGACCCGGGTCGGGGTGTCGACCAGGTCGTGGGCGTCGGCCCGCTCGATCCAGGTGCTGTGGCCGCCCGCCCCGGCGATGGCCCGGGTCAGGTCGGCGGACGGCAGCTGCTGCGGGGCGCGCAGGAGGAACTCGTCGACGATGCCCCCTTCGGGGAGCGGGTGGGTCTGGAGGGTCAGGATGTCGACGCCGTTGCGGGCGAGCGCGGTGCAGAGCGCGGCCAGCGAACCGGGCTCGTCCCGGACGGTCGTGCGCATCCGCCACAGGCTGGTGCTGGTGCTGGTGCTGGTGCTGGTGCTGGTGCTGGTGCTCTCGCTCGTGCCGCGCGTGTCCGCCGTCGGATCCGGGCGGGTGCCCGGATCCGACGGCGCGGTGGTGTCCGGCGGCGGGGCATGGCTGTGGCGCCGTGCCCACCAGGTGTGGAAGGCCGCTGTGATCAGGAGCGCCACGGCCGAGGCGACCAGCAGGACCGGGCCCCGCGGGCCGTGCACGACGAGATTGGCGATGGCGTCGGCGACCGCGACAGCGCAGAACAGCGCGGCGAGTTCGACGAGGTCGCGGCGCCAGTGGTGGCGGTGGTGGCGGGGACGCTGGGCGGAGGCGAGATCACGGTCAGTCATGCACACCACTGTGGCGCAAGGGTGTTGCGTGATCACGAACGATCTGTGACCGATGGGTTAAGTATCCATCTGGCCGATTTCATCCGATTGTCCGGCTGGTTTCCGGAATCCGACCTTCAGGTCCGGGTCGGCGACTGCCGGACTCGCCCCGCCTGCCGCTGTTCCTAGAGGCCGACGCGGCCGGGCTGGAGCGTCGTGCTGAACAGTACTCCGCCGCCCTGCTGCCGCAGCCGTACGGTCAGTTCCCCGCTCCCGCCGTCGATGTCCACCTCGCCGTAGTACGGGGGATTCTCCGACGGGGACATGTTGGCGAACGGCGCCGACTGGACGAACGCCGTCCGAGGGCCGAAGGTGCCGTCGAGTCGCCCTGCCGGGAAACCGCCCGCACCGACCGGACCGGACACGAACTCCCAGAACGGCGCGAAGTCGTCGAAGGCCGCCCGCTCGGGCGCGTAGTGGTTCGCGGCGGTGTAGTGGACGTCGGCGGTGAGCCACACGGTTCCGGTGATGCGCTGGTGCTTGATGTGCCGCAGGAGCTCGGCGATCTGGAGCTCGCGGCCCAGCGGTGCGCCGGGATCGCCCTGGGCGACGGCTTCGAAGGCCGCCGCCCCGTCGGGGACCACGATGCCCAGGGGCATGTCGGCCGCCAGGACCTTCCAGGTGGCGCGCGACCGGGAGAGCTCGCGCCGCAGCCAGGCCAGCTGCTCGGGGCCGAGGATGCCGACGGGGTCCTCGGTCTGCGTGCCGGGGGAGTTGGCGTTGCGGTAGGTGCGCATGTCGAGCACGAAGACATCGAGCAGGGGGCCGTAGCGCATCACGCGGTACATCCGGCCCTCGGCGCGGCCACCGCGCAGGTCGGTGACGGGGAAGTACTCCTCGAAGGCGCGGCGGGCGCGGCCGGCCAGTGTGTCGACGTCCCTGACCGTGTAGCGGGGGTCGTCGATGCGCTGGCCCGGGTACCAGTTGTTGCGCACCTCGTGGTCGTCCCACTGGGCCAGGACCGGGACCTGGGCGTTGAACTCGCGCAGGTTGCGGTCGAGGAGGTTGTAGCGGAAGTTCCCGCGGAACTCGTCGAGCGTCTCGGCGACCTTCGCCTTCTCCTCGGTGGTGACGTTGCGCCAGAGGCTGCCGTCCCGCAGGGGCACGGACGGCAGGATCGGTCCGTCGGCGTAGATGGTGTCCCCGCTGAACAGGAAGAAGTCCGGATCGCGCAGCCGCATCTCATCGAAGACGCGGTAGCCGCCCATGTCCGGGTTGATGCCCCAGCCCTGCCCCGCCAGGTCCCCGGACCACAGGAAGCGCACACCCCGGCGGCGTGAGACGGGGGTCGTGCGGAAGCTGCCGCGCACCGGCTGGGAGGTTCGGCGCGGGTCGTCGGGGTCGGCGAGGACGACCCGGTAGTGGATCTGCTGGCCGGGCGGGAGGTCGCGCAGGACGGTGGTCCCGGTGAAGTCGGTGGTCGGCCCGAGGAGCGGCCCCCGGTGGCGGCGGACGGCGTAGCGGAACGATTCGCTCGGGGAGGTTTCGACGTGCATGCGCGCGGGGCGGTCGGAGCGGGTCCAGACGGTGGCCGAGTGCGCGGTGATCTCGCCGGACTGGACGCCCCAGGCCGCGCTGGGGCGGCCGGAGCGGGCGAAGGCCGGGGCGGTGAGGCCGGGGACGGCGAGCAGGGCGGACGAGACGGCGAGGGAACGGCCGATGAGGGTCCGGCGGGTGGGCGGGGTCGATGCCATCGGGTGCGTCTCCAGGGACGGGCGGGGGTGGTTCGCACCAGCGTGCCGTCTCCCTCCGGCCCGGCCGCGTCGCCCACGCGAACCTGCGATGAACAACCGCCTGACCGGCTCGGGGCCGGGGTGGGCCGGGGCCGGGGCCGGGCGCGGGGGCTGCGGGCTCCGGGCTGCGGGTGACCGGGGCCGCGTCCGTTGCCGGGGCCGGGGCGGGGCCGTTGCCGGGGCCGGGTCGGGGCACGCTGGGCCGCGCTGGGGGAGGAGGCGAGCGGCGGGGTGGGGCGGGTCGGCTGTTGCGGGGGTGGTGCGGGGGTGCCCGGCGGGGCGGGGGCCCTGCGGGGGCTCGGGCGGGGGTGGGTGCGGGGGTGGGTGCGGGGGTGGGGGTGCGGGGCCGGTGTGGGGGGGGGGGGGGAGGGTGGGGGCA
>NZ_JBHXRU010000200.1:0-3541 GCF_042716255.1 Streptomyces sp. NPDC058662
TTCCTATCGGCCTCGTGGTCTGTGAGTTGTGATTTTGAGACTGCGCCCGGAGCCCGCGCCCGGAGCCCGCGCCCGGAGCCCGCGCCCGGAGCCCGCGCCCGGAGCCCGGGCCGGGAGCCCGCGCCCGGCGCCGTGCCGGCGCCCGTGCCCCGGCGCCCGCCCCCGTGCCCCGGCGCCCGCGCACGTGCCCGGCCCGGTCGGGCCGGTCAGGCGGCGCCGCGTACCTCCTCGTCCGGGACCGGGGCGACCCGGTCGCGGGGGAGGCGTGCCAGGGTGACGGCCCGGAGCAGCCACTCCACCGGGCCGTACCGGTACCGCGCCATCAGGTACGTACTGAGCGCGAGCTGCGCCGCGTACAGCGCCAGGGCGCCGAGTACGACGACGGCGGGACTGAGGCGGTCGTAGAGCGCGAGCCCGTAGCCGGTGAAGACGAGGGCCATGACCAGGGACTGGCCCAGGTAGTTCGTCAGGGCCATCCGGCCGGCGGGCGCGAGGAGGGCCGTCACCCGCGCCCCGCGTGCGGAGGCCATGAGCAGCAGCATCCCGCACACGTACGCGGCGGTCAGGGCGGCCGCGCTGACCGTCCCCACCGCGTGCCCGAGGATCGCCCACCGCGGCCCGAGCGGACCGGTGGCCGCCAGGCCCGCGAACACGGCGCCGGGCAGACCGGCCGCGACACCGAGCAGCAGGACGCGACGCGTGCGGGCTCGACGGCCGGCCGTCGCGGTGAGGAGGCGGGACTTGCCGCCGTACAGGCCGGCCAGGAAGGCCGCCACGACGAATCCGCCCATCACGGGGATGGCGAGGAGCGCGTCGGGCAGCTGGTCCAGGTTGGCCCGGACGACGGACGCGGCGTCGCCCCGGTAGTCGGAGACCAGTTGGGGGAAACCGGCGGCGAGTTCGGCGTCCAGCGCCGCCGCCTCCGCGTCCGACATGAGCAGGGACAGGACGCCGAGAAGCAGCATGAACGCGCTGACGCAGCCGAACACGATCAGGGCCGCCCGCCGCGCCGTGCGCGGGGAGCAGTCGCGCGCGGCGACCAGGACGAGGCCGAGCACGGCGTACGCCATCAGGATGTCGCCGGTGAACAGCAGGACGGCGTGCAGGACGCCCAGGACCAGCAGCCCGAGGGAGCGGCGCAGCAGCCTGGGCACGGGCCGCGCGCCCTCGCGCTCCGCCGAGTCCAGCTGGAGCGTGAAGCTGTAGCCGAAGAGGAACGAGAACATCAGGTAGAACTTGCCGACCACGACGGTCTGCACGAGCCCCTCGACGGCGCGGTCCAGCGTCGAGGCGCCCGGGTCCCGGATGGTGCCCAGCGCGTAAGGGCTCGCCATCATCAGCGCGTTGACCAGCAGGATGCCCAGGAGCGCGAAGCCCCGCAGGGCGTCGACCTCCGATATTCGCGGGGGCCGGGCCTGCGGCACTCGCGCTGCCGGTACGGACACTGCATCCCCCAGGTGGTTGTCATACGGCGCCGGCCAGCGTAGTTGACACCGCGCGCGGGACGGCCGCGGGCCCCGCCCGGTACGCGGCGGCGGCGCGGCGGGACCCGCCGACCTCGCGGGCCCCGCGCTCCGTTGGGGCTTACCGGCCGACGGCGGCTATCTCCTCGTCCACTCCATCGAGCTCGGCCTCCCGCCCCAGCAGGACCAACTGCTCCCTGTACCTGACCAGCGCACCGACAAGGAGCTGCGCCCGCCCGGGCTCCAGCCCGTACATGAGGCGGGCGGCAGCGACGGACTCGGACCGCAGAGCCAGCGCGATCTCCGGCAGATGGGCGAACTCCTGTCGGCTGTAGTCGCGCAGAGCCACCGTCAGCAGGGGCAGGTACGCCAACGGGCTCACCCGGGCGAGTACGCGGTAGGCGGCCACCTGCTGCGCGATCGGCAGCGTCTGCGATCCGAGAAGGGCCACCCGGGCCCGCAGCACCGCGTCGTGATTGATGTTCGCCATGTGATTCATGACGGTGATTCTGAAAGCCGCAGGGGTACCCGAACAAGGGCAAACGGATGTGCCCTTGGTCCTACGAAAACACCCTCTGACCTGTCATGATGGACACATCCCCACCCCTGAACCGCCGCCGAGGCCACCTGCCGCCGGCGGGCGGACGGAGTCACGGCCCCCTGCTTCTCCGCGGCCGGGCCCTGGGAACCCCATGGACGGCAACGGCTCGGCGTTGGCGGTCCCGGCTGTCCTGATCCGGACACTCCCGCCGAAGATGAGTACGGACACCCAGGCGGCGCCGCCTGCCGCCGCGTGACGGGTCCATGCCGGCCGGACCGGCTCGGCGGAGAGGGGGCGTACGCCAGGGGCGTGCGTGGGGGTGAAGGGGCGCGCGTGGAACCGGATGCGCTTCCTCCGGAAAGTTTCCGGCAACCCCCTTGCACGATCGGGGGTGTTTTTCGATGGGGTGGAGTTCTGGGGTGCTTGGCGCACTCCAGGACCGCCGGCCCCGCCTCGTACGAGAAGGGACACCCGCCACGACCCGGGGGGTCCTCGGCGGGCAGGCCGGCAGACCGCACATCCCCACGCCCCTGGAAGGTTCCCCGCCGAAGTGAATGTCGTCCATGTCGTCGAGATCGTTGCCCCTGCGCTGATAAGCGGCGCCACCCCGACGAGGGTCTTGACCCCTGGCACGGCCAGGGTGTTCCGGCGAGAAGCACCCGCCCCCATGGGCGCGGACGAGCAGCCGTGGGGGAGTACATGAACGAGGAGTTCGACCCGTCCGGGGACCGGGCGGTCTCCAGCGAACTGGCGGGCGTCCTGCCCGTCGACTACACCGCCTTCCACTCCCAGCAGCACAGGAGTTACCTCCGCTACGCCCACCTCCAACTGGGCAACGCGAAGGACGCCGAGGACGTCGTCGACGACGTCTTCACCTTCCTGCTGAAGGTGTGGACCCACGCCCTGCGCGAGGCGAGCCTGCACTCCTTCGCCTGGACCGTGCTCCGCGAGCACGTCGAGCGCAGGCTCGCCGTCCTCGGACGGCAGGTCGCCATGGTCGAGACAGCCTGGTTCGCCGCGCTGCGCCGATCCTCGCGCGAGCGCATGGAGCTCCAGGAGTCGAAGCTGGGCCTGTACGCGGCGATCGCGGAACTCCCCTCGGAGAAGCAGTACGACGTGGTGCTGCTGAGCTTCGTGCTCGGCAACGACTGCGACACCGTCGCCCGGATGATGGGCATCGCCCCCGCCACGGTCCGCTCGCACATCCGGGGCGCGCGCCGAACCCTGTCCCGAAAGCTCGGGGTGGACTGGATCCCCGGAGAGGAGAAGGACCAGTGAGCGACATGACCCGCGATCGCGACATGGCGCTGTGCGAACTGGACGCGGCGCTGGCGGACGCGCAGGTGCTGGTGGAGGAGTACGCGGGCTACGACGAGGGCGCCGCCCGGCGCCGTATCGCCCGCCGAATCGTCGCCGACCGCGCCCGCTCCTCGGCCGCATCCGCCGACCCCGGCGCCGGTGCCGGCGAGCCGCCCGCCCCCCGGCCGGGGGCCGGGCCCCGGGGGTGGTAGTAAACAAAAACCACACCCCCCGGCCC
>NZ_JBHXRU010000201.1:0-3439 GCF_042716255.1 Streptomyces sp. NPDC058662
CCTGTGGGAGAGTAGGACGCCGCCGAACAATCATTGTGGGAATGCCCCGCACCAACCCGTTCCGGGTTCGGTGCGGGGCTTTTCTGCGTTCCCGGGCAGGGGTGCCGTCTCCTGTAGGGTCAGGGGGCCAGTGAACGACCATTTTCTACAGTCACAGTGGAGGCCCCCGGGTGGAGGTCCAGGAGACTCGGGTTCAGACCGACCGAATTTTCACGATTCCGAACATCCTGAGCATGGCTCGCCTGGCCGGCGTGCCCCTGTTCCTGTGGCTGATCCTGGCCGAGCACGACGGATGGGCCCTGGCCGTCCTCATGCTGAGCGGGATCAGCGACTACCTCGACGGGAAGCTCGCCCGCCGCTGGAATCAGATCAGCAACCTCGGTCGGCTGCTGGATCCCGCCGCTGACCGGCTGTACATCCTCTCGACGCTGTTCGGTCTGACCTATCGCGAGCTCCTCCCGCTGTGGCTCACCGGGGCCCTGCTCGCCCGCGAACTGATGCTGCTGGTCATGGTGTGGATCCTGCGCCGCCACGGCTATCCGCCGCCGCAGGTCAACTTTCTCGGCAAGGCCGCGACCTTCAACCTCATGTACGCCTTCCCCCTGCTACTCCTCAGTGACGGCACGGGTTGGTTGGCCTGGACGGGGGCAGTTTTCGGATGGGCGTTCGCCGGATGGGGTACAACCCTCTATTGGTGGGCAGGAATCCTTTACGTGGTTCAAGTCCGCCGTCTCGTGAAGGCGGACGCCACGGCCGATTGAGCTCGTCGGACGCCGGATGACGCGTAGGCGAAGCCGTAGTCCGAGACGGGTGAGGTCGGCGAGAACGTCGTCTCTCTAGGAGGACTCTTCCGACATGAAGGCCGTCGTGATGGCCGGCGGCGAAGGTACGCGACTTCGCCCCATGACCTCAAGCATGCCCAAGCCGCTCCTGCCGGTGGCCAACAGGCCGATCATGGAGCACGTGCTCAGGCTGCTCAAGCGGCACGGGCTCAACGAGACCGTGGTCACCGTGCAGTTCCTGGCGTCGCTCGTCAAGAACTACTTCGGTGACGGCGAGGAGCTCGGAATGGAGCTCACCTATGCCAATGAGGAGAAGCCACTCGGGACCGCCGGCAGCGTGAAGAACGCCGAGGAAGCCCTGAAGGACGACACCTTCCTCGTGATCTCCGGCGACGCGCTCACCGACTTCGACCTCACCGACCTGATCAAGTTCCACAAGGAGAAGGGCGGCCTCGTCACCGTCTGCCTGACCCGGGTACCGAACCCGCTGGAATTCGGCATCACCATCGTCGACGAGGCAGGCAAGGTCGAACGCTTCCTGGAGAAGCCGACCTGGGGCCAGGTCTTCTCCGACACCATCAACACCGGCATCTACGTGATGGAGCCGGAGATCTTCGACTACGTGGACCCGGACGTCTCGGTCGACTGGTCCGGAGACGTCTTCCCGCAGCTGATGAAGGAAGGCCGGCCGATCTACGGCTACGTCGCCGAGGGCTACTGGGAGGACGTCGGTACGCACGAGAGCTACGTCAAGGCGCAGGCCGACGTGCTTGAGGGCAAGGTCCAGGTCGACATGGACGGCTTCGAGATCTCGCCCGGCGTGTGGATCGCCGAAGGGGCCGAGGTGAGCCCCGACGCGGTGCTCCGCGGACCGCTGTACATCGGGGACTACGCCAAGGTCGAGGCCGGGGCCGAGATCCGCGAGCACACCGTCGTCGGGTCGAACGTGGTCGTCAAGAGCGGCGCCTTCCTGCACAAGGCCGTCGTCCACGACAACGTGTACATCGGACCGCACAGCAACCTGCGCGGCTGCGTGATCGGCAAGAACACCGACATCATGCGGGCGGCGCGGATCGAGGACGGCGCCGTCATCGGCGACGAGTGCCTCGTCGGTGAGGAATCGATTGTCCAGGGGAACGTACGCGTCTACCCCTTCAAGACGATCGAGGCCGGCGCCTTCGTCAGCACCTCGGTGATCTGGGAGTCCCGCGGGCAGGCGCACCTGTTCGGCGCGCGCGGTGTCTCGGGCATCCTGAACGTGGAGATCACGCCCGAGCTGGTGGTCCGGCTCGCCGGCGCGTACGCGACGACCCTCAAGAAGGGCGCGATCGTCACCACGGCCCGCGACCACTCCCGAGGAGCGAGAGCACTCAAGAGGGCCGTGATCTCGGCGCTCCAGGCGAGTGCCATCAATGTGCGGGACCTGGAGAACGTGCCGCTGCCCGTCGCCCGGCAGCAGACCGCGCGCGGCAGCGCGGGCGGCATCATGCTGCGGACCTCGCCCGGCGTGCCGGACTCCGTGGACATCATGTTCCTGGACGAGCGGGGAGCGGACCTCTCACAGGCGCAGCAGCGCAAGCTCGACCGCGTGTACGCGCGGCAGGAGTACCGCCGCGCCTTCCCCGGCGAGATCGGTGACCTGCAGTTCCCGTCGAGCGTCTTCGACTCGTACACGGGCTCGCTGCTGCGGCGGGTGGACACCACCGGCATCAGCGACGCGGGGCTCAAGGTCGTCGTGGACGCCTCCAACGGCAGCGCCGGACTCGTCCTGCCCAGCCTGCTGGGCCGGCTCGGGGTGGACGCGCTGACGATCAACCCGGGGCTCGACGAGTCGAGGCCCACGGAGAGCGTGGAGTCCCGCCGGGCCGGGCTGGTGCGGCTGGGGGAGATCGTGGCCTCCGCGCGGGCGGCCTTCGGGGTGCGCTTCGACCCGGTGGGCGAGCGGATCTCGCTGGTGGACGAGCGCGGCCGGATCATCGAGGACGACCGGGCGCTGCTGGTGATGCTCGACCTCGTGGCCGCCGAGAAGCGCAGCGGCAAGGTCGCGCTCCCGGTGACCACGACCCGGGTCGCCGAGCAGGTGGCCGCGTACCACGGCACGCAGGTGGAGTGGACGACCACCTCGCCCGACGACCTGACACGGGTGGGCCGGGCGGAGGACACGATCTTCGGCGGGGACGCCCGGGGCGGGTTCATCGTCCCCGAGTTCAGCAGCGTCTTCGACGGGTCGGCCGCCTTCGTGCAGCTGCTCGGACTGGTGGCGCGCACCCAGCTCACGCTGAGCCAGATCGACGCCCGGATCCCGCGGGCGCACGTACTCAAGCGGGACGTGCCGACGCCGTGGGCGGTCAAGGGGCTCGTGATGCGGCGGGTCGTCGAGGCGGCCGGCGACCGCCAGGTGGACACCACGGACGGCGTCCGCGTCGTGGAGGCCGACGGCCGGTGGGCGCTGGTCCTGCCGGACCCGGCGGAAGCCGTCACCCACCTGTGGGCCGAGGGCCCGGACGACACCTCCGCGCAGGCGCTGCTCGACGAGTGGGCGGCCGTCGTGGACGGCGCCGTCACCGTCCAGCGCCGCACCGTCCGACTCGGCCGCCGTGGCCAGTGGAGCGCGACGGCCGACACCGGTCCGACCGGCGACTCTCCCATAGCCGTGC
>NZ_JBHXRU010000202.1:0-3217 GCF_042716255.1 Streptomyces sp. NPDC058662
GGGCAGACCCGCCCGCCGCGGCCGCCGCCAGCACCCCGGCGGCGCCGGCCAGCAGGCGCCTGCGCCCGATGAACCCCATGTGACCACTCCGTTCCTCAGCGTGACACCACTCTGCGTGCGCCCAGCATGCCCGCCCCGGCCCGCCACGCGGGGCAAGGTCGGGGGTAACGTCGGGGGGCGTGGCGGGCGCCGGAACGCAGTTACCACTGCCAAGCACGGGGGACCCGCGATGGATGAGCAGCGAAAGGCACGATGTGACGGACCTCTCTACCCTCCCGACCGACATCGCACGGGTCGGCGTAGTGGGCTGCGGCCAGATGGGCGCGGGCATCGCTGAGGTGTGCGCCCGCAGCGGTCTTGAGGTGAAGGTCGCCGAGACCACCGGCGAGGCGCTCGAAATCGGCCGCACCCGGCTGCACAACTCCCTGACGAAGGCCGCCGAACGCGGCAAGATCAGCGAGGAGGAGCGGGACGCCACCCTGGCCCGCCTCACCTTCACCACCGACCTCGGCGAGTTCGCCGACCGCGATCTCGTCATCGAGGCCGTCGTCGAGAACGAGCAGGTCAAGACGGAGATCTTCCAGGTCCTCGACCAGGTGATCACCCGGCCGGACGCGATCCTGGCCTCCAACACCTCCTCGATCCCGCTGGTCAAGCTGGCCGTCGCGACCTCGCGGCCCGACCAGGTCATCGGCATCCACTTCTTCAACCCGGCCCCGGTGCAGCAGCTCGTCGAGCTGATCCCGGCGCTGACCACGAGTGACGAGACGGTCAAGCGCGCCGAGGCCCTGGTGCGGGACGTGCTGGGCAAGCACGCGATCCGCGCCCAGGACCGGTCGGGCTTCGTGGTCAACGCGCTCCTCATCCCGTACCTGCTGTCCGCGATCCGGATGTTCGAGTCGGGCATCGCCAGCCGCGAGGACATCGACAACGGCATGGAGCTGGGCTGCGCCCACCCGATGGGCCCGCTGAAGCTGGCGGACCTGATCGGCCTGGACACGGTCGCCTCGGTCGCCGACTCCATGTACGCCGAGTTCAAGGAGCCGCTGTACGCCGCTCCCCCGCTGCTCCAGCGGATGGTCGACGCGGGCCGCCTCGGCCGCAAGACGGGCGCGGGCTTCTACCCGTACGGCTGACACCCCGGGTCCGGGCGCCGCGCCCAAGCCGGAGACGGCCCGGCCCGGCCGGAGACGGTGCAGCAGGAGCAGCCCGGCCGCCGTGGTGGCGGCCGGGACCTCCCCGGCACGGCCACGTGCCGTCAGAGGGGAACGCGCAGGGCCCCGTCGATGAGCAGGGCCGTCTCCCGCGCCCCCGAGCAACCGCTGGTCAGGAGCTGCTCCCGGACCCCCCGCAACCGGTCGCGCAGGCGCAGGGACTCCATTCCCCTGGCCCGCTCGGCCATCTCGGCCGCCGCCGCCACGGCCCGGTCCGCCTCCCCCTGCCGCAGCTGGACCTCGCAGAGCATCGCCAGCCGGTGCACCCGGCCCCGGTCGTGCGCGGGGGTGCCGACCGCGGCGGCCGCCTGGACCCGCGCGGCGCCGAGGTCTCCCAGGCTGAGCAGCGCCTCGGCGACCTGGACGTTGACGAGCCCGGGCTGCACGTAGCCGGTCTCGTCCGGTTCACTGCCCGGCCGGATCCGCTCGGCGGCCGCCTCGGCACTGCGGATGCAGGCCAACGCGGCCGCCGTGTCGCCGAGTTGCGCGTAGGCCTTGGCCTGCATGGCGTACAGGTCGGCGGTGAGCGCCGGTGTGGTGTGCCGGCCGGCGGCGCGCAGCGCGGCCTCGGCGAAGGCCACGGCCTGGCGGTACTCCCTCAGGTGGAGGGACTGGTTGACGATCAGGGCGATCACGTACGCCCCGAGGCCCCGGTCGCCGCTCGCCTTGGCCAGCCGCAGGGCCTGGTGGAAGTAGCGCTGCGCGAGCCCGTGGGCGTCCGAGTCGTACGCGCAGATGCCCGCCACCGCGACCAGGGACCCGGTGGCCCGGTGCAACTGGCGGCCGAGGGCGTCGGGATAACTGCCGCGCAGCATGGGCGCCGTCTCGCTCCCGAGGAAGCGCACGATCCGGGCCCTGGTCGCCACTCCCCCGGCCCGGCGGTACATGAGCTCGTAGTGGGCGCGCGCGGCCCGCAGGACCTCGATGTGCTCGGGCCCGATCCGGTGCGGGCCCTCGCGGGAGACATCGGCGTCCTCGGGCGGGTTCTCCCACTCCCAGACCGGTATGACGGCGGGCGTCCCCGTCACCGCCTCCACGCTCAGCAGTTGGGGCCGCGCCCGCTCGTCGGACCGCCACAGGGCGGCGGCCCGGTCCACGAACCCGCTGAGCCCGGCGGCGGGCGCGGAGGCGGGCCGGTCCGGCAGGCCGAGCCCGATGTCGTCCAGGCCGACGGGCCGCCGCAGTCGGCTGCCGAGCACCTCGCAGATCAGGTCGGGGACCTGGCCCCGGGGCCGCTGGCCCTTCAACCACCGGGTGACGGCGGTGTGTTCGTAGCGCAGGGCGAGTCCGCGGGTCCGGCCCGCCTGGTTCACGTGGGCGGCGAGTCCGGCGTGGGACATGCCCGCCTCGTCGAGGAGGGCGTCGAGCAGGACATTGGGCTGCATGGGCCGCTCCCGGGGCTCGTCGGTCCCAGGCTAGTGGGTGCGCGCTTCACACGGGGTGTGAACCGGGTACGCGCATAAATGCGACGCGCACCCTGCCGCAGGGGGTCCGCGGCGCGGTTCACTGAAGCGCCTCGCCAAGAGGCAGCCCGGGTCGTCGGCTCCCCCCTCGTACAGTGCGACGACCCGTCACCGCGCCGCCCGTTCTGCTGTCTGCCCGACACTCCATGGCAGGCGGGCGGCGTGTTCCGGTTCCGCCGGCGCCCGGTTGGTCGCCGGCCCGGCGGAACCGGCCGAGCGCGCGCCGGGCTCATCCACCGGACCCGGCGCGCGGTTCGGCCCCGCCGGGCCGGCCCCTTTCGGGCGCGGCCGTCGCGGAGCACCAGCGGGGCGGCGCCGTCGGCGAGCCGCCGCTGGTGTGCCGGAGCGGTGCGGTGGGAACGCCCGCCACCCAGCCGCGCGGGCGTGACCCCCACTCGAACGGGTGAGGGGCGGGCCCCGGTACCGCGGGCCCGCCCCACACCCAGGCCTGCGCCCCGGCGTCACGCGGCCCGGAGTAACGCCCCGGTGCGCTCGCCCGCGAGGGCCACCCCCGCGGCGCGCGCGGCCGTGGTCTCCGCG
>NZ_JBHXRU010000203.1:0-3108 GCF_042716255.1 Streptomyces sp. NPDC058662
GCCCACGGCCGTACGCGGATCAGGCTTCGGTGGGCGCCGAGACCGAGGGCGGGGTCTGCTGCTCCGCCGCCGCGGTCTTCTTCGTCGTCCGCTTCGCCGGGGTCTTCTTGACCGTGGCCGCCTTCTTGGCCACGGTCTTCTTCGCCGCGGCCGCCTTCTTCGCGGGCGCGGCCTTCTTCGCCGTGGTCGCCTTCTTGGCCGGAGCCTTGCGGGCGGCCTTCTTCGCCGGGGCGGGCTCCTCGGCCGGGGCGTCCTCCGCGGCGGGCGCCTGCGGCTCCGCCACCGGGGTCTCCACGACCACCACGGCGGCCTCTGCCGCGCCCGCCGGGGAACCGGCGGGGGCGGTGGCCTTGCGGGTGGCACGACGGCGCGGACGGGCCGGGGCGGCCTCCGCGACGGGGGCCTCCTCGACGACGGCCGGGGCCTCGGGCTCGGCGGCCGCCGGCTCGGGCTCCACGACCGGCTCCGGCTCCGGCACGGCGGCCGGCTCCGGGGCGGCCTCGGCCGCGGGGGCCGGGGCTCCCGCCGGGGCGGTGGCCTTACGGGTCGCCCGGCGGCGGGTACGGCCCTTCGGCGCGGCCTCGTCGACCGGGGCCGCCTCGACGACCGGGGTCGCCTCGACCGTCTCCGCGGCCTCCACGGCCTCGGCGACGACCTCGGCGGCGGGCTCCAGGACCATGTCCACGGGTTCGGTCACCGGCTCGGCCTCGACCACGGGGGCCGGAACCTGCGCCGCACCGCGCGGAGCGCCCGCCGGAGCGGTCGCCTTGCGGGTGGCGCGGCGGCGGTTGCGGCGACCGCTCAGGCCCGCCGCGGCCTCCGCCTCGGCCGGGCTGCCGTACAGCTCCTCGTCCGCGACGAACTCCGGCTCGGGCAGGGGCCTCGGCGCGGCGACCTCGGCGGCCACCTCGGCCTCGGTCTCGACCTCGAACTCCACGTCCACCGTCTCGACGTCGTGGTCGTGCTGGTCGAACTCCGACTTGCCGCCGCGGCGCTTGGAGCGCTTGCCGTTGCCGCCTCCGCCGACCACGGTCGGCGTCTCCATGTGCACGATGACACCGCGGCCGTTGCAGTGGACGCAGGTCTCCGAGAAGGACTCCAGCAGGCCCTGGCCCACCCGCTTGCGCGTCATCTGGACCAGGCCCAGCGAGGTGACCTCCGCCACCTGGTGCTTCGTACGGTCGCGGCCCAGGCACTCCAGCATGCGCCGCAGGACCAGGTCGCGGTTGGACTCCAGGACCATGTCGATGAAGTCGATCACGACGATGCCGCCGAGGTCGCGCAGCCGCAGCTGGCGCACGATCTCCTCGGCCGCCTCCAGGTTGTTCCTGGTGACGGTCTCCTCAAGGTTCCCGCCCTGACCGGTGAACTTCCCGGTGTTGACGTCGATGACGATCATCGCTTCGGTCTTGTCGATCACGAGGGAGCCGCCGGAGGGCAGCCACACCTTGCGGTCGAGCGCCTTGGCGAGCTGCTCGTCGATCCGGTACGTCGCGAAGACGTCGACCTCGGAGGTCCAGCGGGACAGCCGGTCCGCCAGGTCCGGGGCCACGTGGTTCACGTAGCCGTGGATGGTCTCCCAGGCGCTGTCACCGCTGACGATGACCTTGGAGAAGTCCTCGTTGAAGATGTCGCGCACGACGCGGACGGTCATGTCCGGCTCGCCGTACAGCAGGCTCGGCGAAGAGGTCGAGATCTGCTTCGACTTCTTCTGGATGTCCTCCCACTGGCCCTGCAGGCGCTCGACGTCGCGGCGCAGCTCGTCCTCGCTCGCGCCTTCGGCGGCGGTGCGCACGATGACGCCCGCGTCCTCGGGGACGATCTTCTTGAGGATGGTCTTCAGACGCGCGCGCTCGGTGTCGGGCAGCTTGCGGCTGATGCCGGTCATCGAGCCCTCGGGCACGTACACCAGGTAGCGGCCGGGCAGCGAGACCTGGCTGGTCAGGCGGGCGCCCTTGTGGCCGATCGGGTCCTTGGTGACCTGGACGAGGACGGACTGGCCGGACTTCAGGGCGGACTCGATGCGGCGCGGCCCGTTGGCCATGCCGAGCGCCTCGAAGTTGACCTCTCCGGCGTACAGGACGGCGTTGCGGCCCTTGCCGATGTCGATGAAGGCGGCCTCCATGGACGGCAGCACGTTCTGGACCTTGCCCAGGTAGACGTTGCCGACGTACGAGGTGGCCTCCTCCTTGTTGACGTAGTGCTCGACGAGCACGTTGTCCTCAAGGACGCCGATCTGGGTGCGCTCACCGCTCTGGCGGACGACCATGACCCGCTCGACGGCCTCGCGGCGGGCCAGGAACTCGGCCTCGGTGATGATCGGCACCCGGCGGCGGCCCTGCTCGCGGCCCTCGCGGCGGCGCTGCTTCTTCGCCTCCAGGCGCGTCGAGCCCTTGATGGACTGGACCTCGTCGGAGGGAGCGGACGCGGACTCCGCGCGCTCGCGCGCCGGACGCGGCTCGCGGACCTTGACGACGGTGCGTACGCCGTCCTCGTCGCCCGCGTCGGCCTCGGCACCGGAGTCACCGGTGCGGCGGCGGCGGCGACGGCGGCGACGGCTGGAGCTGGAACCGAGGGCGCCGTTGTCGTCGGCCTCCTCGTCCTCGTCCTCCTCGGCCTCCGGCTCGCCGGACGCCTCGGTGTCCTCCTCGGCGGACTCGTCGAGGTCGGCGCTCTCACCGCGACGGCGGCGGCGGCCACCGCGACGGCGCCGGCGGGACGGGCGCCCGTCCGACTCGTCGCCCTCGTCGTACTCGGCGGACTCCTCTTCGAGCTCGGCGGCCTCGGCCTCGGGCTCCTCCTCGGCGAGCACCTCGACCAGGGAGACGGGAGCGGCGGACTCGGCGACCGGCGCCTCGGCGGCGGCGCCGCGGCCCCGGCGGCGGCGACGGCCGGCCGGCTGCGCGGGCTGGGCCTGGACGGTCTCGACGGCCTCGACCTCGGCGGTGAGCTCCTCGTCCTCCTCCTCGACCTCCTCGGTACGGACCGAAGCGGCAGCGGCGGCGGCCATGGCGGCCGTCTCGGGGGTCTGGAACATCGGCTCGGCGAAGACCGGGGCCTGGAACACGGCGACGGCGGGACGCGCGGCGCGGCGGGCTCGGCCGGGGG
>NZ_JBHXRU010000204.1:0-3030 GCF_042716255.1 Streptomyces sp. NPDC058662
GGTCGCGGGCCGCGCCCGGGTCCGGGCCCGGGGCCTTGGCTGCCCGGGCCGGGGCCGCGCCCGGGTCCCGGGCCGGGGCTGGGTCCGGGCCCGCCCCGGCGGACGGGCCGGGCGCCGGGTCCCGGGCCGGGGCCGTCGTTGCCGGGGCCGGCGCGGGTCGGGTCGGGGGCGCTGCGGGGGAACCGGGGCCCGGGGGCGGCGTCATCGTGAGGCCGTGAGGGTGGCGAAGGCGGACTCGTGGGCCCGGCGGCGCGCGCGGTCGAGGGCGAAGATCTCCCGGGCCACAGCGGCCAGCGACCGCGCCGGGGCGTGCAGGTCCAGCCGGCTGGCCTCCGCGACCTGCTTGGCCCAGCTCTCGGGGACCACCGCCTCGCCGCCCAGGGCCCCGGCGATGGCCCCCGCCATCGTGGCGATGGAGTCGCAGTCCCGCCCGTAGTTGACCGCGCCGAGCACCGAGGCCTCGTACCCCCCGTCCGCGACCAGCAGCATGCCGAGCGCGATCGGGAGCTCCTCGATGGAGTGGAGGCGCGACGGGCGACGGGCGCCGAGCGAGGGGGCGCGGTAGTCCGGTCCGACCGAGTCGTACGGGGCCACCGCCGCCCGCAGCGGGACCAGCGCCGACTCGAAGTCCCGGTGGGCGGTCGCCGCCTCCGCCACGGCCGCGATCGCGGCACGCGTACCGTCCTTCGCGAGGGCGAGCGCCGTGTCCACGACCGACGCGGCCGAGGCCCCCGGGACGCACGCCGCCGCCACCGCCGCCGCGAAGACGCCCGCCGCCTCCCGCCCGTACGAGGACTGGTGCGCCCCGGCCACGTCCAGCGCCTCCGCGTACGCGCCCGCCGGGTTGCCCGCGTTGGCGATGCCCACCGGCGCCATGTACATCGCCGCGCCGCAGTTGACGATGTTGCCGCTGCCGGCCTCGCGCGGGTCCACGTGCCCGTAGTGCAGCCGGGCCACGATCCACTTCTCGGCGAGGAAGACCCGCTGCAACGGCAGTGCCTCGGCCTCCAGTTCCGGGATCCAGCGCGGTACGCCCATCAGGTCCGGGACCAGGTGCTCGGCCACCGCGTAGGCGTCCAGGTGGTCCCGCACGGCCTCGTAGGCCCGTACCAGCGCGTGCGTCATCAGGGTGTCGTCCGTGACGTGCCCGTCGCCCTTGTGGTACGGGGCGATGGGGCGCGCCGTACGCCAGTCCGCGTGCCAGGGGCCGACGACGCCGTGCACCCGGCCGCCGTGCCGTTCCACGATCTGGTCCGGGGTCCAGCCCTCCACCGGGCCGCCGAGCGCGTCGCCGACGGCGGCTCCGACGAGGGCGCCTGCCGTCCGGTCCTCCAACGTGAGCGTCATGTCCGAATCATCCCTTGGGTGAGGTGAGTTCCGTGCGAGCGAGGAGCGCGGCGAGTTCCACGAGGTCGGTGCCGGCGAGGCGGGGGAGGGCGCAGCCGGAGAGGGTGCGGCAGGCCTCGCGCCAGGCGTCGGGGATCGAGTCGCCGCCGCCGAGCGCGCCCGTGAGGGCGCCGGCGAGGGCGGGGGCGGAGTCCGCGACGCGGGACAGGCAGGCCGCGGCCGGTACGGCCTCGGCCATCCTGCCGCGGGCGGCGGTCGCGAGGGCGAGGGCCACGGGGACGGTCTCGGCGGCGGCGATCCCGTAGCTGTAGACGTGGTCCACGATCTCGTGTTCGAGGGTGGGGACGATGGCGAAGGCGCCGCCGTCGGTGCGCGCGCGTGCGAGTGCGACGGCGTGCCGGGCGTTTCGGCCGATCTCGGTGGACCCGGGGAGCTGTACGAGGGCCGCCTCGACGGCGGCGTCGACGTCCGCGCCGCCGAGGGCGGTCGCGAGGGCGGCGGCCATGGCGCGGGCGCCGTGCACTCCGTCGCCGTCCTGGGTGTAGCGGGCGTCGAACTCGGCGAGGTCGGCGGCCGCGGCGGCGTCCCCGGGATGGACGACGGCGAGGACGCAGGCGCGGACGCAGGCGGCGTCGTCGAAGTAGTGCGGGTTGTCGTGGCCGGTGGCGGGCGGGCGCAGACCGGCGGCGAGGTTGCCGAGGCCGGCCCGCACGGAGATCCGGGCGCGCAGGGGGAGGACGGCGGACTCCACTTCGGGGGCGCGTTCGGCGGCCGCCGCGACCTCGGAGGCGAGGGCGTTCCACGCCAGGTCGATGGCGGCGCGCATACGGCGGGACCGGGAGAGGTCGCTGAGCAGGACGCCGGCGGCGGTGATGACGGACTCCGCGACGAAGGCGGCCCACTCGGCGTCGTCGGAGGGTCCCAGGCGCAGGGGTTCAGGGGGCTGGTTCAGCGCGATGGGGACCGGGAGGGTGGTGGTGGCGTTCTGCTCGGCGAAGGTGTCGAGCTCGCGGGTCAGGCGGCGGGTCCACTCGGGCATCCGGCTGGCGCGGTGCCGGGCGGCGGGCCAGCCGGCCGCGTCGCCTGCGGCGAGCCCGAGGAGCAGCCCCTCGATCCGGCGGGGCCCGCTCGGCGCGGGGGCCCCGGCGGCCGCGTCACGGGCCTCCACGGGGCCGGCCCGCCCCGCCGCCCCGCGGGACACCGGCGGGCGGGGCCCGGTCCGGGCGGGGGCGAGGGTGCCGGTCGGCGTGTCGGTTGTGGGGGCGGTCCGGGTGGGGGTGAGGGTGCCGGTCGGCGTGTCGGCCGTGGGGGTGGTCCGGGGGCCCGTCCAAGCCTCGGAGCCGACGCCCGGGCGAGTCGCGACGAGGATCGCGGGGGAGCGGACCCAGGGGGCGAGCAGCGCGGGTACCGGGGCCCACGCGCCCGCCGTCGGCAGCGCGACCCCGCCGACCGCCGGGACGGCGGCCGGGGAGCCGGCCGGGGCGGAGGCGTCCGGCGGCGCGGTCGGCCCGGGGGTCCGGGTGTCCACCGTGGCGGCCAGGCTCGCCAATCCGGGCGGCGGTGGGCTCGCCGGGGTGGCCGGGCGGGGGGTGTCCGGTGGCGCCGGGATCGCCGCCAGGGTGTCCGGCGGGGCGGCCGGGCTCGCCGGCCCGGGGGTCCGGCCGTCCATCTGGGTGGGGGGGC
>NZ_JBHXRU010000205.1:0-2943 GCF_042716255.1 Streptomyces sp. NPDC058662
GGGGGGCGCGGCGGGCGGCCGGAGAGAAACGGACGGCGCTCAGCCCTGGCGTGCCAGGTCGGCCGCGCCGACGAGCCCGGCCTTGCCGCCCAGCTGGGCGGCGAGCACCTGCGCGTGCGGACGCCAGGCGCCGCCGATCAGCCAGCGCTTGAAGGACTTGCGGATCGGGTCGAGGACCAGGTCCCCCTCGTCCGAGACGCCGCCGCCGACGATGAACGCGGACGGGTCGAACAGCGAGGCCAGGTCGGCGAGGCCGGCGCCGGCCCAGCGGGCCAGTTCGCGGAAGGAGTCGACGGCCACGAGGTCGCCCTGCCGGGCGGCCTGGCTGATGTGCTTGCCCTCGATGCCCTCGGGGGTGCCGTCGCCGAGCGAGAGCAGGATCCCCGCGTTCTCGGGAGTGGCGTTCGCCCGCTGCTTCGCGTAGCGGACGAGCGCGCGCCCGGAGGCGTACTGCTCCCAGCAGCCCTGGCTGCCGCAGCCGCAGAGCAGGCCGTCGGGCACGACCCGGATGTGGCCGAACTCGGCGGCGACGCCGTAGCGTCCGCGCCGCAGCTTGTTGCCGATGATGATGCCTCCGCCCAGGCCGGTGCCGAGCGTGATGCAGATGACGTCCTCGTGGCCCTGGCCGGCGCCGAAGCGGTACTCGCCCCAGGCCGCGCAGTTGGCGTCGTTCTCGACGACGACGGGCAGCCCGATGCGCTGCTCGACCTTGTCCTTGAGCGGCTCGTGGCGCCAGTTGATGTTCGGCGCGAAGAGTACGGTCGCGCGCTTGTCGTCCACGTATCCGGCGGCGCCGATGCCGACGGCGTCGATGGTGTGGCTGCTGCTGACCTCGGACACAGCGGCGCAGATCGCGTCCGTCACCCCGTCCGGGGTCGGCGGGGTGGGCACCTTGTACGTCTCAAGGATGGTGCCCTCTTCGTCGACCACGCCGGCCGCGATCTTCGTGCCGCCGATGTCGACGCCGATGGTGAGTCCCATTAGTCCCTCGGTTTCCGGTCAAACCCCGCCACGGCCAACGGTACCCGAGGGCGGCGCGGGTTCAGTCGAGATCGATCCGCTCGCCGGGGCCGGCGTCGGGGCCTTCGTCGCGGGGGTCCCGGTCCTCCTCGGCCTTTCCGGGTGCCGGCTGCTCCCGCCGCGGAGCGGGGGGCTCGTCGCGGGTCCAGCGGCGCTCGTGGCCCTCGACGGCCGAGCGGTACGCGGCGAGGAGCTCGGAGCCGGCGGCGGCGAGGTGGTCGAAGACCTCGGGGTTGCGCTCGACGACGGGCTTGGCGGCGGTCTTCGCCTGGTTGACGAACTGCCGTACGGCGCCCTGGGCGGCCGCGCCGAGGAGGGGGTTGTTCAGGGCCGAGACCTTGTCGGCGACGGCTTCGAACAGCTTGAAGAGCTCCTCGGCGGCGGTCCCGGGGCTCCCGGCGCCGCCGGCCCCCTGCCCGCGCAGGCGCTCCTTCTCCGCGGCGAGGTCCTCGGCGCAGGCCCTGGCCCAGGCGTCGTCGTCAGTGGGACGGTCGGTGGCCTCGCTCATTGCGGACTCTCCTGCGGCGGCTGCGGGGCGGAGGTACTGGATACCTTCGACGGTACCCGAACGGCGGTACGCGGCCTCAGCCGGCGGCGCGGGGCGTACGGGGCCACTGGCCCGGATCCGGGGTGAAGCGGATCCGGAGCTCGCCGGAGGCCAGGGCGGCGCCGGAGACGGCGCAGCGGCGCAGCGCGGCGGGCAGCGCGACGATCCTGCGCCAGGGCCCGGCCGTGAGCAGCAGTTCGTCACCGCGGCGGACCAGGTCGAGGTCGCGCTTGCGGGCGCCGGGCAGGGGCACCGTCCACACGAGGACCCCGTCCTCGGCGAGCCGGTCCTCGACGGCCCAGACCGGGCGGGGCGCGGGGGCGGCGGGGAGCAGGCCCTCGGTGTCGGCGAGCCGGTCCAGGTCCTGCGGGCCGCGCGGCGCGCGGCCCAGGTGCGCCAGCCGGCTCACGGGGAGCTCGCCGGCCCACTCGGCGGCGTACTTCTCCTGCTCGGCGGCGAGCCCGGCGAGCCAGGGGTCCGGCGAGCCCTGGGGGAAGAGGCGGTTGGCGACGATGCCGGAGACGGGCAGCTGCTGGAGGGCGAGGCCGAGCCGCGCCGTGCGGACCGCGTCGGCGGCGTCCGGTCCCGGTTCGGCCACCAGCAGCACCTCGGTGGCGTCGGACTCGATGACGGCCTGGACGGCGGCGAGCTCCTCGTCCCACCGGGCGGCGGTCTCGTAGAGCCGGCGCGCGGGCATGGGCACGCCCGCCAGCTGCGCCAGTACGGGCCGCAGGGCGCGGGCGGCCTGCCGCTCGGGCGGCAGCAGCCGGGCCAGGTAGCGACGCAGCTGGGCCGGGAGGGCGAGGGTGGCCAGACTCTGGTGGAGCGGGGGCATGTCGACGACGACGAGGTCGGTCGCGGGGGCGGCGGCGGCCCGCCGCAGGGCGCGCAGCAGCGCGAACTGCTCGGCGCCGGGCAGCTCGGTGAACTCCTCGGCCGCGAGCGGCCGGGCGCCGACCATGCCCAGCAGGGCGGAGCCGCGCTCCTGGAGGGCGACGAGCTCCGCACGGAACTCCTCACCGGAGTCCACCCGGGCCACCCGGTACCCGCCGGCCGCGGGTACGGACCGCAGTCCGGGCGCCGCCTCGCCGGCGCCCGGGGCTTCTTCCGCCGGATCGGCCGCGACGGCCGCAGGGCCCGCGGGGTCGCCGGACAGCAGCAGCACCCGCAGCCCGGTCCGTGCCGCCCCGCGTGCGGTGGCGGCGGCCACGACGGTCCGGCCGGCCCCGCCGGGGCCGGTGATCAGCAGGATGCGCATGGTGCCAGTACTCCGCGTTCGAGGTCGTTCGCCGCCGGGTCCCGGCCGCGGCCCGCGGGCGGGTACGGCGGGGGCCGGCGCCGCCGCGGCGTCCGCGGTGGCGGGGCCGCGCCCGGGT
>NZ_JBHXRU010000206.1:0-2663 GCF_042716255.1 Streptomyces sp. NPDC058662
CGGCCGGGGTTCCCGGCGCGGACCCGGCCGGGGTTCCGGGCGCAAACCCGGCCGGGGATCCGGGCACAAACCCGGGCGCGGAACCGGCCGGGGATCCGACCGCGGATCCGGGCGCGGACCCGGCCGCGGTGCCGGGCGGGCCGCGCGTCGCGGGCCTGCTCCTGGCGGCCGGCGGCGGCCGGCGGCTCGGCGGACGGCCGAAGGCCCTGCTCCCCTACCGGGGCCGGCCGCTGGTGGAGAACGCCGTACGAGTGCTGCGGGAAGCGGGCTGCGGTCCGGTGCACGTGGTGCTCGGCGCCTCCGCCGCCGAGGTGCGCGAGCGCGCGGACCTCACGGGCTGCGTGGTCGTGGACAACCCGGACTGGACGCAGGGCATGGGCTCCTCGCTCCGCGTCGGCCTCGCCTCGCTGGCCGGTACGGGCGCGGACGCGGCGCTGGTCTCGCTGGTGGACCAGCCCGGGATCGGCGCGGCGGCCGCGGCCCGGGTCCGGGCGGCGTACCGCTCGCCGGCCAGCCTGGCGGCGGCGGCGTACGGCGGGGAGCGCGGACACCCCGTGCTGTTCGGCGCGCGGCGCTGGGCGGACATCGCGGCGACGGCGACGGGCGACAAGGGCGCGCGGGTGCACCTGGCGCGCCACGCCGGAGAGCTCGTCCTGGTGGAGTGCGGCGACATCGCCGAGGCCTTCGACATCGACACGCCGCCCGACCTGGCACGACTCGCCTGAGCGGGGAGTGACGGGCATGGCACTGGGGGCCACGGGCAACCGGAATCTGTCGACTCTGAGAATCTCGACATCAACAAACCATTGAACTTCCACCATGAGGAAATTACTATCCACTGGTCAGAAGCGCCCTGAACCCCCAGACGGCGCCCGCGACCGTATTCCGGAACTCTCCACATCCGACGGCACTGCGTGCCGTCTCGCGCGAGCATTCCCCCGCGGCCGCAAGGCACCGCCGCTGAAGGAGTGACAGATATGTCCGCACCAGCGCCGTCCCCGCTGGCCATCGTCGACGCCGAGCCCCTGCCCCGGCAGGACGAAGTCCTCACCGACGCGGCCCTGGCCTTCGTGGCCGAGCTGCACCGGCGGTTCGCCCCGCGCCGCGCCGAGCTCCTCGCCCGCCGCGCCGAGCGCCGGGCGGAGATCGCCCGCACGTCCACCCTCGACTTCCTCCCGGACACCGCACAGGTCCGCGAGGGCGACTGGAAGGTGGCACCGGCCCCGGCCGCGCTGAACGACCGCCGGGTGGAGATCACCGGTCCGACGGACCGCAAGATGACCATCAACGCCCTGAACTCGGGCGCCAGGGTCTGGCTCGCCGACTTCGAGGACGCATCGGCTCCCACGTGGGAGAACGTCGTCCTTGGCCAGCTCAACCTCATCGACGCCTACGAGCGCCGCATCGACTTCACGGACGCGCGCACGGGCAAGTCGTACGCCCTGAAGCCGGCCGAGCAGCTCGCGACCGTCGTGATGCGCCCGCGCGGCTGGCACCTCCAGGAGCGCCACCTGCTGATCGACGGAGCACCCGCCTCGGGCTCGCTCGTCGACTTCGGCCTGTACTTCTTCCACAACGCGAAGCGCCTGATCGACCTCGGCAAGGGCCCGTACTTCTACTTGCCGAAGACGGAGTCGCACCTTGAGGCGCGCCTGTGGAACGAGATCTTCGTCTTCGCGCAGGACTACGTCGGCATCCCGCAGGGCACCGTCCGCGCCACGGTCCTCATCGAGACCATCACGGCCGCGTACGAGATGGAGGAGATCCTCTACGAGCTGCGCGACCACGCGGCGGGCCTGAACGCGGGCCGCTGGGACTACCTCTTCTCCATCGTCAAGAACTTCCGTGACGGCGGCGAGAAGTTCGTCCTGCCGGACCGCAACGCGGTTACCATGACCGCCCCGTTCATGCGGGCGTACACCGAGCTGCTGGTCCGCACCTGCCACAAGCGCGGCGCGCACGCCATCGGCGGCATGGCGGCCTTCATCCCGTCCCGCAAGGACGCCGAGGTCAACAAGGTCGCGTTCGAGAAGGTCAAGGCCGACAAGGACCGCGAGGCGGGCGACGGCTTCGACGGCTCCTGGGTCGCCCACCCGGACCTGGTCCCGATCGCCATGGCCTCCTTCGACGCGGTCCTCGGCGAGAAGCCGAACCAGAAGGACCGCCTGCGCGAGGACGTCTCGGTGGCCCCCGGCGAGCTCATCGCGATCGACTCGCTGGACGCGCGGCCGACGTACGAGGGCCTGCGCAACGCGGTCCAGGTCGGCATCCGCTACATCGAGGCCTGGCTGCGGGGCCTGGGCGCCGTCGGCATCTTCGGCCTGATGGAGGACGCGGCCACCGCCGAGATCTCGCGTTCGCAGATCTGGCAGTGGATCAACGCCGGCGTGGTCTTCGAGAACGGCGAGCTTGCCACGGCCGAGCTGACCCGTGCCATCGCGGCCCGGGAACTGGCCGCGATCCGCGCCGAGGTCGGCGAGGAGGCCTTCACGTCCGGCAAGTGGCAGCAGGCCCACGACCTGCTCCTCCAGGTCTCCCTGGACGCGGACTACGCGGACTTCCTGACGCTTCCCGCGTACGACCAACTGGTCGGCTAGGCAGCCGGTTTCGGCTGGACGCACAGCGGCCGAACACAGCGGGCTCCGCCCCCGCGCCCCTGAGGG
>NZ_JBHXRU010000207.1:0-2241 GCF_042716255.1 Streptomyces sp. NPDC058662
CTGCGGCGGCTGACCGCGCCCGGTACCGGCCCGTTGGCGGTGCCGGGGGAGGTGCGGGTGATCGACAGGGTCCGGGGGCGCCCCCACGTCGTCCGGCGCCTCCGGCTGTCAGATGCGGACCTCGACGGCGCGCGCCGCGCGGTCGTGCAGGCTGCGGCCGTCCCGGTCCCGGACCAGTGCCGGGACCACCAGTGCCAGCAGGAGGGTGCGCAGCGCCACGCGGCCGATGCCCAGGCGGCCGCCGTCCTCGGCGACCACGCGCAGGCCGACGATCCGCTTGCCGGGGGTGAAGCCCACGGTGCCGACCGTCAGGAGGGTCAGGGCGAGGAAGAGCCACAGGGTCCAGTCGCCGGTCGCGGTCAGGTTCCGGCCGGTGATGAGGCCGTAGGCGATGAGCTGGCAGCCGACCCAGTCCACGGCCACGGCCGCGAGGCGGCGCCCGAAGCGGGCCATGGAGCCCGGGCCCTGCTGCGGCATGCCGAGCCGCCGGCCCGGATAGCCGAAGTCGGCGCCCATCTCCTCGGCGGCGGCGCGGGGGCCTGAGAGCCACGATCCGATTGCTTGCCTGTTGTCCACCCGAACACGGTACCGGTGCCGCTCCACGGCACCCTGCCCGGACCCTGGTTAACTTGTGCGAAACAAATGGGTCATGCTTGAGAAATCCCGTCTGCTTATGGTCGGGTCAGCGTGCGACACCGCACTGGCGCACCACGAGCTATAAAGCCCGTCCCTACCCCGGGGCCGGGAGTAGGAGGAGTTGGATGTTCCAGAACGCCGACGAAGTGAAGCAGTACATCGAGGAGAACGACGTCAAGTTCGTTGACGTCCGCTTCTGCGACCTGCCTGGTGTGATGCAGCACTTCACCATCCCGGCGCGGGCGTTCGACCCCGCGGAGGAGCTCGCCTTCGACGGATCCTCCATCCGCGGCTTCCAGGCGATCCACGAGTCCGACATGGCGCTGCGCGCCGACATCACCACCGCGCGCCTGGACCCGTTCCGCAAGGACAAGACGCTCAACATCAACTTCTTCATCCACGACCCGATCACGGGTGAGGCCTACAGCCGCGACCCGCGCAACATCGCGAAGAAGGCCGAGGCGTACCTCGCCTCCACCGGTATCGCCGACACCGCGTACTTCGGCCCCGAGGCCGAGTTCTACGTGTTCGACAGCGTGCGCTTCGCGACCTCCGCGAACGAGGGCTTCTACCACATCGACTCCGAGGCCGGCGCCTGGAACACGGGCTCCGAGGAGAACAACCGCGGTTACAAGGTCCGCTACAAGGGTGGTTACTTCCCCGTAGCCCCGGTCGACCACTTCGCCGACCTGCGCGCCGAGATCTCCCTGGAGCTCGACGCCCAGGGCCTCCAGGTCGAGCGCCAGCACCACGAGGTCGGCACCGGCGGCCAGGCCGAGATCAACTACAAGTTCAACACGCTGCTCGCCGCGGCCGACGACCTGATGCTCTTCAAGTACATCGTGAAGAACGTCGCCTGGCGCAACGGCAAGACCGCGACCTTCATGCCGAAGCCGATCTTCGGCGACAACGGCTCGGGCATGCACGTGCACCAGTCGCTGTGGGCGAACGGCGACCCGCTGTTCTACGACGAGGCCGGCTACGCGGGCCTCTCGGACACCGCCCGCTACTACATCGGCGGCATCCTCAAGCACGCGCCGTCGCTGCTGGCGTTCACCAACCCGACGGTGAACTCCTACCACCGCCTGGTGCCGGGCTTCGAGGCGCCGGTCAACATGGTGTACTCGCAGCGCAACCGCTCCGCCGCCATGCGCATCCCGATCACGGGCTCGAACCCGAAGGCCAAGCGCGTCGAGTTCCGCGCCCCGGACCCGTCCTCGAACCCGTACCTCGCCTTCGCGGCGCTGCTGCTCGCGGGCCTCGACGGTGTGAAGAACAAGATCGAGCCGATGGAGCCGATCGACAAGGACCTCTACGAGCTCTCGCCCGACGAGCACGCGAGCGTCCCGCAGGTCCCCACCAGCCTTGAGGACGTCCTCAAGGCGCTGGAGGCGGACCACGAGTACCTCCTGGCCGGCGGTGTCTTCACGCCCGACCTGATCGAGACCTGGATCGACTACAAGCGCACGCACGAGATCGCCCCGATCGCGCAGCGTCCGCACCCGCACGAGTTCGAGCTCTACTTCGACCTCTAAGGAGTCGGGCCGGCAACCGGCCCGAACCGCGGAAACGTCTGAGACGCAGGCCCCCGGCCGCTCCCTGGAG
>NZ_JBHXRU010000208.1:0-659 GCF_042716255.1 Streptomyces sp. NPDC058662
GCGTCGGCGGATGAACCGGGTGACCGCGGCCAGCTGCGGCTGCCACTGACATGTCCCCACCCGGCCCCGCGACCCACCCCGGGCCCGCGGCCGGGTTCGGCGCTGTGGTCCGGTCCGGGCCGGCGGTCGGGTTCGACGCCGTGGTCCGGTCCGGCACTGTGGCCCGCCTCGGGGCAGCGGCCTGGCGTGGTCCTGCGGTCCGGCTCGGCGGCGCAACCCGCCGCAGTCCTGCGGCTCGCCCCCGGCCGGTGGTCCGCTTCGGCCCTGCGGTCCGGTTCTGGCCTGCGGCCCGCCCCGGAGTTGCGGCTCGGCGCAGGGCCATGGCCCGGTTCGGCCCCGGGTCCTGTCCCGGGTCGGTGGCCTGGTGTGGTTCTGCGGTCCGGTTCGGCGGTGCGGCCCGCCGCAGTCCTGCGGTCTGCCCGCGGCCGGTGGTCAGGTTCGGCCCTGCGGCCCGCCCCCGAGCTGAGGCCCGGTCCTGTGGGTCTGTGTGCGGCCGGTTCGGTGGGTGAGGGGTCGAGCTCGGGTTCTGCGGCCCGGGTGCGTGGGGGGCCGGCGGGTTCGGGTGCGGTCGCGGTTCCTGCCCGGGACCGTGGCCTGTCGCTGCTGGCGCTGACGTCACCCCACCCGGCCCCGAGGCCCGGCTCGCCGCTGCGGTCCGG
>NZ_JBHXRU010000208.1:758-2214 GCF_042716255.1 Streptomyces sp. NPDC058662
GCTCGGCCCTGCGGTCCGGCTCGGCCCTGCGGTCCGGCTCGGCCCTGCGGTCCGGCTCGGCCCTGCGGTCCGGCTCGGCCCTGCGGTCCGGCTCGGCCCTGCGGTCCGGCTCGGACCTGCGGTCCGGCTCGGCCCTGCGGTCCGGCTCGGACCTGCGGTCCGGCTCGGCCGTGGGGCCTGCCTCGGCTCTTCGGTTCGGCTTGGACTTGAGGCATGGTTCGGTTCTGCGGTCCGGTTCGGTGCCGAGGTCTCCCACGGCTCTGCGGCTTGCCCCGGGGCTGCGACCCGGCTGGGGCCCGCAATCCGTTCCGGTGCTGTGGTCGGTTCCGGCTCTGAGGCCCGCTCTGGCGGCGAGGTGCGCCCTGGCTCTGAGGCCCGCTCTGGCGGCGAGGTGCGCCCTGGCTCTGAGGCCCGCTCTGGCGGCGAGGTGCGCCCCGGCTCTGAGGCCCGTTCCGGCCCCGAGGCCCGTTCCGGCCCCGAGGCCCGTTCCGGCCCCGAGGTGCGCCCCGGCGCGGAGTCCTGGCCTGGCGCCGAGTCCCGCCCCGGCTCCGAGGCCCGTTCAGGCCCCTAGGGCCCTGGTGTCGAGGCCTGGCCCGGTGGCGAGGTGCGCCCCCGCTCTGCGGTCTGCGTCGGCCTTGTGGTCCAGGTCGGGTCTGCGGTCCGCTTCGGCTCGTCGAGCCGTCTCGGTCCTGCGGTCGGGCTCGGTCCTGGGGCCGGGCTCGGGTCTGCGGTTCGGTTCGGTGCCGAGGTCCCGCTGTGGCTCTGCGGCTCGTCCCGGGGCTGGGGCCTGGCTCGGCTTCGAGGCCGGTCTCGGCCTTCCCGCGCCTCGCTTCGGGTCGGAGGTCCGTCTTCGCCCCGGCGTTCGTTCCGGGGTTCGTTCCGGCCCTTCGATCCGTCTCCGTCCGGTTCAGGTCGGGTCTGGGATCCGACCCGGGCCTGCCCCCCGTCCCGGGTCTGCTTCCCGTTCCGGGTCTGCGGTTCACAGACCCGGCGCCGAGGCCCGGGTCGGGCTTGCGGTTCGTCCGGTCCTCGCGGTCCGGTCCGCACCTCCTCAATGCCGAGGTCCGGTTCGGGTCTGGGGTTCGTCCGGTCCTCGCGGTCGGGTTCGGGTCTGCGGTCTGCCCGGTTCGGTCCGGTTGGGGTTTGTGGTGTGTCCGGTGCCGGTGGTCGGGCTGGGTTTGGGGTTCGTTTCGGGGTGGGGGCCGGTTTGGGTCGGGGTGGGGGAGTGGTGGGTGTGGTGTCGGGGTTGGGGGGTGGTCGGGTGGGTGGGGGTGGTGTGGGGGTTTCGGTTTCTGGGGTGTGACCGGTAGCGGGTTCGTATCCGGTGTCGGTGGTTGTGTCGGTGTTGTTGTGGTGTGGAGGGGTGGTGTCTGGGGTGTCCGGGTCGGTGTTCGGTGTGGGTGGTGTGCGGGTGTCGGATGTGGGGGCGGGTGGGGTGGCGATGTGGGAGCGGCGG
>NZ_JBHXRU010000209.1:0-2166 GCF_042716255.1 Streptomyces sp. NPDC058662
GCGTCGGCGGATGAACCGGGTGACCGCGGCCAGCTGCGGCTGCCACTGACATGTCCCCACCCGGCCCCGCGACCCACCCCGGGCCCGCGGCCGGGCCCGCGACCCACCCCGGGCCGGGGGTCCGGTCCGGGGCGGCGGTCCGGTCCGGCGGCGAGGCCCGCCTCCGCTCTGTGGCCCGCCCCGGGGCCGCGGCCGGGCCCGGGGCGGCGGTCGGGTTCGGCGCTGTGGTCCGGTCCGGTGCTGTGGTCCGCCCCGGATCTGCGGCCGGGTGCGGCCCTGTGGTCCGGTGTGGGGCTGCGGCCGAGTGCGGCCCTGTGGTCCGGTGTGGGACTGCGGCCGGGTTCGGCGGCGAGGCCCGCCGCAGTCCTGCGGCTCGCCTCCGGCCCGTGGTCCGGTTCTGGCCCGCGGCCCGCCCCAAAGTTGCGGTCCGCCCCGACGCCATGGCCCGGTTCGGCGGCGAGTTCTGCCCTGGGTCGGTGGGCGGGTGTGGTCCTGCGTCCTGTCCTGGGTCGGTGGCCGGGTGTGGTCCTGTGGTCCGGTTCGGCGGCGAGGCCCGTCGCAGTCCTGCGGCTTGCTCCCGGCCGGTGGTCAGGTGCGGCCCTGCGGTCCGCCTCCGAGCTGAGGCCCGGTCCTGTGGGTCTGTGTGCGGCCGGTTCGGTGGGTGAGGGGTCGAGCTCGGGTTCTGCTGCCCGGGTGCGTGGGGGGCCGGCGGGTTCGGGTGCGGTCGCGGTTCCTGCCCGGGACCGTGGCCTGTCGCTGCTGGCGCTGACGTCGCCCCACCCGGCCCCGAGGCCCGGCCTGTGCCTGCGATCCGCCTCGCCGCTGCGGTCCAGCTCCGCCCTGCGGTCCAGCTCGGCCCTGCGGTCCAGCTCGGCCCTGTGGTCCGGCTCGGCTTTGGGGCTTGGCTCGGTTCTTCGGTTCGGCTTGGACCTGAGGCATGGTTCGGTTCTGCGGTCCGGTTCGGTGCCGAGGTCTCCCACTGCTCTGCGGCCTACCCCGGGGCTGCGACCCGTCTGGGGCCCGCAATCCGTTCCGGTGCGGTGGTCGGTTCCGGCTCTGAGGCCCGCCCTGGCACCGAGGCCCGCCCTGGCGGCGAGGCCCGTTCCTGAGGCCCGCCCTGGCGTCGAGTCCCGTACCGGCTCCGGGGCCCGTTCCGGCTCCGGGGCCCGTTCCGGCTCCGGGGTGCGCCCCGGCGCGGAGGCCCGCCCTGGCGTCGAGTCCCGCCCCGGCTCCGGGGCCCGTTCCGGCTCCGGGGTGGGCCCTGGTGCCGAGGCTTGGCCTGGCGGCGAGGTGCGCCCCGGCTCCGGGGTCTGCCTCGGCCTTGTGGTCCGGGTCGGGTCTGCGGTCCGCCTCGGCTCGTCGAGCCGTCTCGGTCCTGCGGTCGGGATCGGTCCTGCGGTCCGGGTCGGGTCTGCGGTTCGGTTCGGTGCCGAGGTCCGCTGCGGCTCTGCGGCTGGCCCCGGGGCGGCCTGGCTCGGGTCTGTGGTCCGGGTGTCCAGGGTCCGTCCCGGTGCTGTGGTCGGTTTCGGTTCTGGCGCCGAGGTGGGTTCCGGCTCTTCACTGCGCGAGCCGTCTGGGCTTTGTGGCGAAAAGCGAAGGCGGACCGCAGACCCGACCCGGACCGCCGAACCGAACGCGAGGACCGGACGAACCACAGGCCGGAAGCAGGCCCCAGCGCCGAGGCGACGAACCACAGACCCAAGACGGACCGCTGCGCCGAGGCGTCGAACCACAGACCCGGAACAGGAAGCAGTCTGGTTCAGGTCTGTGGTTCGTCTGCCTCGTGGGCGGGCTCGGGTCTGTGGTCTGCCCGGTCCGGTTCGGGTTCGTGGTGTGTCCGACGCCTGTGGGTGGGCTGGGTTTTGGGGTTCGTCTCGGGGTGGGGGAGTGGTGGGTGTGTGGGGTGTCGGGTTGGGGGGTGGTCGGGTGGGTGGGTGTGGTGTCGGGGTTTCGGTTCCCGGGGTGTGACCGGTAGCGGGTTCGTATCCGGTGCCGGTGCCGGTGCCGGTGCCGGTGTTGGTGTTGGTGTCGGTGGTTGTGTCGTGTCGTGTCGGTGTTGTTGTGGTGTGGAGGGTGGTGTCTGGGGTGTCCGGGTCGGTGTTCGGTGTGGGTGGTGTGCGGGTGTCGGATGTGGGGGCGGGTGGGGTGGCGTTGTGGGAGCGGCGG
>NZ_JBHXRU010000210.1:0-1973 GCF_042716255.1 Streptomyces sp. NPDC058662
GGGATCCCGGGGCGGGCGGCTTCGTACATCACGCGTCGTGCGTCGGCGATACCGGGCGGCTCAGCTGCCCTGTTTGAACTCCAGCGCCGCCGCCATCACGGCGAGCTGGTCGAAGGGGGCCGTCCCGGCCACCACGGTGACGTGGCCCTGCTCCTGCCGCACGAGGGCGTCGTACTTCTCGCCCTCCCAGCGCTCCCAGGCCAGATCGCCGACCTGCTGCGTCTGCCCCGTGCCCTTCGCCTGCTGGGTGAGCCGGCCGATGCTCTTGGCGGAGGCGTCGGTCGTCTGCTCGATCGCCACGTACTGCCGCTGCGGATCGAGGAAGCCCAGGTGCCAGGCGTCGGCGTTCTTGCGCTCGTACGTCACCGAGGTCGCCCGCCACTCCTGCGGGAGCCCCACGGGGGCCGCCACCGGGTACGGGGCCGCGCGCCGGGCGGTGATCGTCTCCACCCGGTAGTCGACCGTCCGGATCGGATCGGCGTCCTCGTCGTGCGGGATGAAGATGTAGATCCCCGCGACCACGAGGCCGATCACGCCCAGCGACCGGACCATGTCCCAGATCGTCTGCTTGCCTCTCATACCTGCCACGGGACCATCGTCCCGCATGGCCGGGAGCGATCACCGCCGGGGTCGCCCGGGCGGCGGGTCGGCCGCCCGGACGCGGGCCGCGCGGAAGCCTCCAGGTGTCCGCTCAGGCCAATCACCTGACCGATATACCGCTCATACGTGACCCGCTCTGCTCAATTTATCGACGTACCGATAGAGTTCCAGCACCCTCACTTCCGGCCGTCGCCGTACAGAAAGGTGCGCTCCGATGACCGAGCACAACCTGCCGCCCCAGCTCGAAGTCTCTCCGGAGGCCCCCGACCGCAACCTCGCCCTGGAGCTCGTCCGGGTCACCGAGGCCGCCGCCATGGCCGCGGGCCGGTGGGTCGGGCGCGGCGACAAGCTCGGCGCCGACGGCGCCGCGGTCAACGCGATGCGGACCCTGATCTCCACCGTCTCGATGAACGGCGTCGTCGTCATCGGCGAGGGAGAGAAGGACGAAGCCCCGATGCTCTTCAACGGCGAGCGGGTCGGCGACGGCACCGGTGCCGAGGTCGACATCGCCGTGGACCCGATCGACGGCACCACCCTGAACGCCAAGGGCATGCCGAACGCCATCGCCGTCCTGGCCGCCGCCGACCGCGGCACCATGTTCGACCCGTCCGCGGTCTTCTACATGGAGAAGCTGGTCACCGGCCCGGAGGCCGCCGACTTCGTCGACATCAACGCCCCCGTCTCGGTGAACATCCGCCGCGTCGCGAAGGCCAAGAACATGGCCGTCGAGGACGTCACCGTCGTCATCCTGGACCGCCCCCGCCACGAGGGCATCGTCAAGGAGATCCGCGAGACGGGCGCCCGGATCAAGTTCATCTCCGACGGCGATGTCGCGGGCTCCGTCATGGCGGTGCGCGAAGGCACCGGCGTGGACCTGCTCCTCGGCATCGGGGGCACCCCGGAGGGCATCATCTCGGCCTGTGCGATCAAGTGCCTCGGCGGCACGATCCAGGGCAAGCTGTGGCCGAAGGACGAGGCCGAGCGCCAGAAGGCCATCGACGCGGGCCACGACCTGGACCGGGTCCTGCACACCAACGACCTGGTGTCCGGCGAGAACGTCTTCTTCGTCGCCACCGGCATCACGGACGGCGAGCTGCTGCGCGGCGTCCACTACCGCTCCGAGACGGCGACCACGTCCTCGCTGGTGATGCGCTCGAAGTCCGGCACGATCCGGCAGATCGACTCGACGCACCGCCTGTCGAAGCTGCGCGCGTACAGCGCGATCGACTTCGACCGCGCCCAGTAGACGGGCCGGCGGGCCGCGGGGCCCGCTCGGGGGGTGGGGGGGGGGGCCCGGCGCCCCCCCCCCGAGCCCGAAAACCCCGGGGGTGCGGGGGGGGGGTGCGAGGCGCCCGTCCCCCCGGGGGGGGCGC
>NZ_JBHXRU010000211.1:0-1967 GCF_042716255.1 Streptomyces sp. NPDC058662
GGGCCGCCCCTCCGGGCGTTCGGGTGCCGGGCCCGGGGGCCGCGGCGGCGCCGGCTACGGGAGCGCGAGCATCCGCTCCAGCGCGAGCTTCGCGAAGCTCTCGGTCTCCTTGTCGACCTGGATCCGGTTGACCAGGTTGCCCTCGGCCAGCGACTCCAGGGTCCACACGAGGTGGGGGAGGTCGATACGGTTCATCGTGGAGCAGAAGCAGACCGTCTTGTCGAGGAAGACGACTTCCTTGTCCTCGGCGGCGAATCGATTCGCCAGCCGGCGGACCAGGTTCAACTCGGTGCCGATGGCCCACTTGGAGCCGGCCGGGGCCGCCTCCAGCGTCTTGATGATGTACTCCGTCGAGCCGACGTGGTCCGCCGCCGCCACGACCTCGTGCTTGCACTCGGGGTGCACCAGGACGTTCACGCCGGGGATGCGGGCGCGGACGTCGTTGACCGAGTCGACCGAGAACCGGCCGTGGACCGAGCAGTGCCCGCGCCACAGGATCATCTTCGCGTTCCGCAGCTGCTCGACGGTCAGGCCGCCGCCCGGCTTGTGCGGGTTGTAGAGCACGCAGTCGTCCAGGGACATGCCCATGTCGCGTACGGCCGTGTTGCGGCCCAGGTGCTGGTCCGGGAGGAAGAGCACCTTGGTCTGCTGCGGGTCTCCCTGCCCGAAGGCCCACTCCAGGGCCTTCTTCGCGTTGGACGAGGTGCAGATCGTGCCGCCGTGCTTGCCGGTGAAGGCCTTGATGTCGGCCGAGGAGTTCATGTACGAGACGGGCACCGTCACACCGGCGACGCCGGCCTCCGTCAGTACGTCCCAGCACTCGGCGACCTGCTCGGCGGTGGCCATGTCGGCCATCGAGCAGCCGGCCGCCAGGTCCGGGAGGACCACCTTCTGGTCGTCCGAGGTGAGGATGTCCGCGGACTCGGCCATGAAGTGGACGCCGCAGAAGACGATGTACTCGGCCTCCGGCCTGGCGGCCGCGTCCTTCGCGAGCTTGAAGGAGTCGCCGGTGACGTCGGCGAACTCGATGACCTCGTCACGCTGGTAGTGGTGACCGAGGATGAAGACCTTGTCCCCGAGCTTCTCCTTGGCCGCGCGGGCGCGGGCCACGAGGTCCGGGTCCGACGGAGAGGGCAGGTCGCCGGGGCATTCCACCCCGCGCTCGCTCTTGGGGTCGGCCTCACGGCCGAGCAGCAGCAGGGCGAGGGGCGTCGGCTGGACGTCCAAAGGCTGGGCGGTGGTCACGACACGCACCCTTTCTGTTCTGCGACAAGGGACTTCTTGAGGCATCGGTTGAGGCATCGGGACGACTTCTCGTCTACTTGACGCTATCTATCATAACCGCTTCACGTCAGTTTGACGATGCCGATAGTGTCAATGTGACGAATGAGCCCGTCCCTCGTCCGGCCCGCCCCGGCGCCCGGTGTGCGAGCATGAATATCTGAAACAAGCGTCGGGCCCCGGAATGAAACCGAGGTCCCGCTCGTTGCCACCGACGGCAAGAGTCCGACGTTTCCCTGCTTCCGGCGGGGAGCCGCCCACTTCGGGAGTGAATGCAGATGTCCGTACAGGACGAAAAGACCACTGTGAGCGACGGCATCCTCCTGTCCGACGCCGCCGCCGACAAGGTCAGGACCCTGCTGGAGCAGGAAGGCCGCGATGACCTGGCGCTCCGCGTCGCCGTCCAGCCCGGCGGCTGCTCCGGCCTCCGCTACCAGCTGTTCTTCGACGAGCGCTCCCTCGACGGCGACGTCGTGAAGGACTTCGACGGTGTGAAGGTCGTCACGGACCGGATGAGCTCCCCGTACCTGCACGGTGCCTCCATCGACTTCGTGGACACCATCGAGAAGCAGGGCTTCACGATCGACAACCCGAACGCCACGGGTTCCTGCGCCTGCGGTGACTCCTTCAGCTAGACCCGCCGCCGGAGCGCGCCGCCGCACCGCCTGCGCAACGACGAGGGCCCG
>NZ_JBHXRU010000212.1:0-1930 GCF_042716255.1 Streptomyces sp. NPDC058662
TCCCGCCCCCCGCGCCCGCCCGCGCCCCCCCGCACCCGCCCGCCCCGGGGGCTGCCGCCGCAGCCGCCGACGGGCCGCCACGAACCGGTAGATCCGCTTCCGTTCGGAGCCGCGTCAGCAGGCTGGCGACAAACGGTGATGACGCAGGCCTCCGCGCGTATGAAGATGTCCGCATGCCCGATACCCTCATCACCACCGGCGAAGGCGACCGTCTGCCTCGTCAGGTTGCCGACGCCTACGTGGACGACCTGATCGCCCTCGACCCGATCACCGGCACCTACCTCGGTGTCGCCGCCAGCTCCGGCAAGCTCCCGGACTTCTCCCCGGCCGGTTCCGCCGCGGTCGCCGAGCTGTCCCGCACCACCCTCGCCCGCCTCGACGCCGCCGAACGCCTGCCGGGCGCCGATTCCGACGCCGAGCGCCGCTGCGCCCGCCTGCTGCGCGAACGCCTCACCGCCGGGCTCGCGATCCACGAGGCCGACGAGGACCTGCGCGCGGTCAGCAACATCCACGCCCCCGCGCACAGCGTCCGGGAGGTCTTCCCGCTGACCCCCGCCGAGACCGAGGAGGACTGGGCGGCCATCGCCGAGCGGCTGCGCGCGGTCCCGGCCGCCTTCGCGGGCTACCGCGAGAGTCTCCAGCTCGGCCTGGACCGGGGCCTGCTCGGCGCCCCGCGCCCGACCGCCACCTTCGTCGCACAGCTCACCACCTGGGCCGGCCAGGACCCGGACGGTGCCCGGGACTTCTTCGGCGAGTTCGCCACGGCCGGCCCGGAGCGGCTGCGCCCCGAGCTCGACAAGGCCGCCGCCCTGGCGACCGGGGCCGTCGTGGAGCTCCGCGACTGGATGCGGGACGTGTACGCCCCGGCCGTCGCGGACGCCCCCGACACCGTGGGCCGCGAGCGCTATGCCCGCTGGTCGCGCTACTTCAACGGCACCGACCTGGACCTGGACGAGGCCTACGCGTACGGCTGGTCCGAGTACCACCGGCTGCTCGCCGAGATGAAGGCCGAGGCCGCGAAGATCCTGCCCGGCGCCGGCCCCTGGGAGGCGCTGCGCCACCTGGACGAGCACGGCACGCACATCGAGGGCGTCGACGAGGTCCAGGCCTGGCTGCAGGGGCTCATGGACGAGGCCATCGAGAATCTGGACGGCACGCACTTCGAGCTCGCCGAGCGGGTGAAGAAGGTGGAGTCCATGATCGCCCCGCCCGGCGGTCCGGCGGCTCCGTACTACACCAACCCCTCGGAGGACTTCTCCCGTCCGGGGCGCACCTGGCTGCCGACGATGGGCCAGACCCGCTTCCCCGTCTACGACCTGGTCTCCACCTGGTACCACGAGGGCGTCCCCGGCCACCACCTCCAGTTGGCCCAGTGGACGCACGTCGCCGACCAGCTCTCCCGCTACCAGGCGGGTGTCGGCCTGGTCAGCGCCAACGCCGAGGGCTGGGCCCTGTACGCGGAACGCCTGATGGACGAGCTGGGCTACCTCAAGGACGCGGAGCAGCGCCTGGGTTACCTGGACTGCCAGATGATGCGCGCGGCGCGGGTCATCGTGGACATCGGCATGCACCTGGAGCTGGAGATCCCGGCGGACTCGCCGTTCCATCCGGGCGAGACGTGGACGGTGGACCTGGCGCAGGAGTTCTTCGGCCTGCACAGCGGGCGGCCGGGGGACTTCGTCGAGAGCGAGCTGACCCGGTACCTGTCGATGCCGGGGCAGGCGATCGGCTACAAGCTGGGCGAGCGCGCCTGGCTGCTCGGCCGGGACAACGCGCGGGCCGCGCACGGCGAGTCCTTCGACCTGAAGGCCTGGCACATGGCGGCGCTGTCGCAGGGCTCGCTGGGCCTCGACGACCTGGTGGACGAGCTGTCGAAGCTCTGACCGGCGCTGTCGCGGGTACGGCGACGGGCCGCCCGCCCCTCCGGGGG
>NZ_JBHXRU010000213.1:0-1920 GCF_042716255.1 Streptomyces sp. NPDC058662
TACAATTCCTTAATAGCAAACTCAATTACAGCATCTTTTGAAACTCTTCCAAATTATTTGTGTTTTGTAAAATGTTCGGCTTATTACTCTAGCTTTTTAAATGTTTCAACAGTAATTCGAGGTCCAATTTGTTTTTTCTCTTCCATCCAAACACACTCCTAACAAGTTGTTAACATAATTCTAACATTGGAAATAATAGAATTCAAGAACAGAAAAAAGAAGCACACTCGGAATGATATTTCGTTTCCTTTTGATTCCGAGCCTCCACCCCTTACAATCCCCAAAGGCAACCGACAAGGGAAAATTCGTCCCTTATCGGCACCTCCGGAAATTGTACAGCAAGGGGTCACTCCCAATAAAAAGACTACGACATATAAAACAGGTTTAGCTTCAGAGAAAAAGAGCATAAGGAAACTCGGTGCCACCCTAAAAAAAAGGGTGTCAAACAGGCTGTGCCTGTTGAGTTTCTATGCTCTTAGAACAGGTGCCGTTTTTGAAGCCAAAGATATAGCATAGATACCCCATAGATATAGCAGGGATATACCAAAATATCTCTAGAGATACGGGTATCTATGCTATATCTCTCTACAAGATTCCTCCACACGCTTGACGGAAATGCTTCAGCATTTTAGCACTCACTCGACAGAGTGTATAAGTGCGCCATTCGGAATTTCAAAGCTTCAAATTTCACAGAGAGTGCCCATTTATACACACCCCCTAAATCGTGGTGTGACAATGGGTTCTCGCCGGCTCGAAATCGGTTTGTCATTCTGACAAATAACCCTTCGGGAAATAAAAAAAACGGCTCCATAAAGAGGAACCGTTTTGCTTCAAAAATCACGTTTTGTGTTATACTGGAGAAACGAAATTGTGTTTTCAAAATTGTCATTTTCGACATGATAACTTTTCTCGTAGTGTGGTTTTGCCGAACCCACTACTTTTTTTATGTCTCCGAACTTCATTTCTTCCCGTTCCGGCTTAACAATCCCTTTTGATTTTCGATACATATTCATTCCGGAAGGATACATGTGCAGCCGTCCGCCTTTTAAAAATTTCTTTTCCCGACCTTCTACGATCTTTGTTTGCACCTCACAGCCCTCTGAAGCCACTTTTAAGGCTGTTTCCCTGTCTTGGACATCTTCTAGGTCTATATCAGTCAAATAAGCGCTCAAATAGGCTCCTATGTTGTCTATATCCTTTAATGACTTGATTGTTACAAATCCTAAACCCCATAGACTCCTTAATTCAGCATTTTTAATATAAATCTTATCCAAATCATTAAAGCGCATTAAAACATGACAATGCCAGGCTCCACGTCCTTGTGGCTCTACCACCGATAAATAATCTATCGAACTTTCTTTCTTGTATTTATAACGCAACCTGTCGATAAAATTTTGAAAATCACTATAAAGTTTTTTCGTGTCCGTCATATTTTTCTTGTATGTCAAAGTTATATGTAATTCATTTGGCCGTCCTATAAAATTGTTATTTATCAAATAACGCAGCTTCTTAAAGGTTTGTCTCAAAGAATTATAATTTTCCTGCCGATTTTCCGAATGCTCGAACTCCCGGATCTCCCCAGTAGAGAGGTCTACAAACCTATCCTTGTCCAATTTTTTGATATTATTTTTCCGGTTCATCTTCTCCATATGCTGAACTTCAATGACGTGATTCATAGTGGTCACTTTTACAACATCATTTGGAGCTATGAAAACCGCGTCACCATTGCGTTTATCCATCCATTTCCCCTCAATTTTTCCTGTAATGTTTAATTAAAATCAAGTTAATAATAAAGAACCCCAAATCCGAAGTCAGTTTTTCAACAAAAATTAGCGTCCTTTTCCCAAATAGTCCCTATACAATTCCTTAATAGCAAACTCAATTACAGCATCTTTTGAAACTCTTCCAAATTCATTGTGT
>NZ_JBHXRU010000214.1:0-1735 GCF_042716255.1 Streptomyces sp. NPDC058662
GGCCAGGACTCGGGGCGACCGGCGGTTCGGGGGCGCTTCTCCGGGTGGGCGGACACCCCCGGCCCGACCGGGGAGGTCAGCCGGTCAGGCCCGGCCGCGGAGGGGGCGGCGACGGCGCATCACGTGGACGCCCGCACCGAGGGCCGCCGAACCGACGAGGCCCGCGCCGATCGCGGTCTCGGCGGTGGACGGGCCGAAGGATCCGCCGATGCCGCCCTGCGAGGGGTTGCCGCGCAGGATCGTGAAACGGTGGGTGGCGACCAGGCTGCTGTCGTTGCACTTGACCGACAGCGTGTGGTGGCCCGGAGAGGCGTGGTTGAAGATGCGCACGGTGGCGAAGCCGATCGAGCCGGCGGACAGGTTGGCCGGCGGAAAGTTGCCGTGCGACGTGACGGTGCCGCCGTGCCCGCAGCCCGAGGCGCTCACCTGCATCGTGGATCCCTGGTGCACGGCGTACGGGTTGACCGAGATGTTGCTGGGACCGCCACCCCCGCCCAACGGGGGGTTCGCGGAGGCGAACGGGGCGCTGAGTGCGATCGCGGCGAAGGCCGCCGCCGTCACGGTAAGAGCGCGAAAAGCACGCATGGTGGAACCTCCAGCGGAAAGCGCCCCGGAGCGTCGGCCCCGGATGATCGACGAGAACGCCTCCCACGTCGAACCCTCCGGGTGACCCGCAACCTCCGCACGTCAGGCTTTGGGCCGCCCGGTTGAGCGACACGCCGAAGCGGGGACGGCTCAGCTGACGGATCCGCAGGTCACGACCCGTCAGGCATTTATGTGACGATTACCTGGATGGGCGCACCCCTTACGGCCCCCTTCCGCGGCCGGTCTCTGCGCCGCCACCCGTTCGCCCCTCAGCCCTCGCCGTCCCGCCGACGCAGCCTTAGCGTGCGTGACGTAGGGCGTACAGGGGTGGGACAGGACCGCGGGACGGGACCCCCGCGTCGGGAAGGGAGAACGATGGGCGAGGACGAGACAGGGCAGTCACGCAGACGCTCGCCGTGGGGCGTACTCGCCCTGGTCATGCTCACCGGCCTCGCCATGGTGCGCAACGGTGTGAACCAGGAGGACGGGCCGCCCCAGCCCACCGCGGCCTCGGCCGTCGCGGTGACGGCGGACCAGCTTCCGGCGAACGCGCCGGTGCCCCGGCCGGGCCTGGAGGTGCTGGAGCACTCGTCGGTGCAGCGCGTCCGGATCCCCTCGATCAGCGTGGACGCCCCGGTGATGACGGTCGGGCTGGACGCGGAGGGATGGATCGACGCCCCGCCGGCGCAGGAGCGGAACCTGGCCGGTTGGTACCTCAACGGCATCGCGCCGGGGCAGCGGGGCTCCTCGGTGATCGTCGGCCACGTGGACAACGCGCAGGGGCCGGCGGTCTTCTACGGCCTCGGCTCGGTGCGGCCGGGCAGCCATATCGAGGTGGAGCGCTACGACGGGCGCACGGCGGTGTTCGAGGTGTACGGGGTGGAGGTGTTCTCCAAGGACGCCTTCCCCGGAGCCCGGGTGTACGGGGACACCGGGCACCCGGAGCTGCGGGTGATCACGTGCGGCGGCGCCTACTCCAAGGCGGGCGGCTACGACGGCAACGTGGTCGTCTTCGCCCGGATGGTGGAGGCCCGCTGACCCCGGGCCGCGGACCCCAATCCGCGTAGCCCGGGCCGCTGACCCCGGCTCCGGGCGGGGCCCCCCGCGGGGGCCCCCCCCCCCAGCCGGGGCCCCACGGCGGGGCCGATGA
>NZ_JBHXRU010000215.1:0-1553 GCF_042716255.1 Streptomyces sp. NPDC058662
GCGCTGGACCACGGGCAGCGCCGGGGCGGCCTCGGTGCCCGGCGCCGCGGCGCGCGGACCCGACGGCAGGGCGGTGGCGGGCAGTTCGGTCAGCGGGGCGCCGAGCGGAGCACGGCTCGCCGGGCGCTGCGCCGCCGCGTCCGGGGACGGCGCCCCGGCCGACGGGGAGACGGCGGGGCGTACGACGGACACCCGGCGCCGGGGCGCGGCGGGTACCCGGGCCACGGTCAGCGTGCGGCCGACGGCGCGCGGCCGGACCACGGCGGGCGCGGGGCCCGCCGGGGCGGGCAGCCGTCCGTCCGCGCGGCCGGTTCCCGCACCGGCGGCGTCCGGGGGGCTCCCGGATCCGCCGGAACGCGAGGTCCCGGTAGCTCCCGACGGGCCGTTCGCGGCCCGCTGGACGGGTGGGGACCCGGCGGCGGTCCGCCGGGCAGGCGTGGCGGGGATCGGCCCGGCGGGGGCGCCGGTGGACCGCGAGGGGGTGGCGCCGGTCCGCTGCGCGGGTGCGGAGCCCCGGTCGCCGGCGGGGGCGCCGGTCGGCCTCGTCGCGTCGGCCGCGGTCCGCCGCGCGGGGGCCGCGGTGGGCCCCGGTGCGGCGGAGCGGGAGGCCCCGGAGGGCTTCGACGGGCCGGCCGAGGGCCCGTGGGGGCGCGGTGTCGCTTCGGCGGAGGCCTCGGGGACCACCGCGATACGGCGGACCAGCGGGAAGCGCGCGGGGGTCGGCGCACGGCCGGCCCCGGCCCGGTCGGCGCCGCCGCCCGCCGTCCCGGCCCGCTGCACGGCGGCAGCCGGCGTGCCGAGTACGGCCGCGGAGTGGGTGGACGTGAGCCCGCGGGTGCTGGGCGCCCCGCCCGACGGGGCCCCGGCCGCCGCCCCCGACGAAGCTGCTGCCGACGGCCCGGCTCCCGGCGGGACGTCCGCCGCACCCTCGCGGGCCGCGGCCCGCGCGACGAACGGGCGCGCCGATGCGCCGGCGTCGGCGCCCCGACCGGGGGCGCCGTCGCGGGCCGGCCGTACGGCGGCCGGGTCGGCCGGAGCGCCCGTACGGGCGCTCCCGGGGGCGGGCCGTACGGCGTGGGGCATGGGCAGGGCGGGCCCGGACGCGGATCCGGGCGCGCCGGGACCGGCCGCACGGGTGCCGCCGGGACCGGCCGCACCGGCGCCGAGGGGACCGGCCGCGCGGTCGGCGCCGAGAGCCGGGTGTACGGCGTTCGGCAGGGGCCGGTCTGGAGCGGGCGCGCCCAAGCCGGACGTACCGGGGCCGGACGTACGGGGACCGGCGGGGCCGGACGCGTGGTCGGCGCCGCGGGAGGGCCCCACGGCATGGGGCAGGGGCCGGTCGGGGGTTGACGCGGACCCGGGCGGGCCCGAGCGGGAGGGCTGGACGACCTTCGGGGAGAGCACGCCCGAGCCGGACGCGGACGCGTCCCGGCCGCGCACCCCGGAGGGGCCGGGGTCGCGGGGCGCCGGGCTCGGCGAGGGCGCGCCGGGGCGCGCACGGCGCGAGACCGCGGGGAGGTCGCGCGGGCGCGCTGCGTCGGGAGCCGGCGGGG
>NZ_JBHXRU010000216.1:0-1494 GCF_042716255.1 Streptomyces sp. NPDC058662
GGGTCGATCGCGTTTCGTGGGGTGCCGATCCTGCACAGTGGGACGCCGTCGTTCACGCGGAAGGACCAGGCGCGGCTCGCGGGCCGGTTGGCGGCGCTGAAGGACGAGGCGGTGGTGTGTGAGGTGTCGAAGGGTGTGATCACCTCGTTGAAGCCGTTCCGTCGTGAGGGCGCGGATGTGGCGCGGGTGTTCGAGTCGATGTTTGAGATTGATTCGCGGTATGCGCTGGTGTGGGAGATCGGGCATGCGTTGAACACGAGTTTGGACATTCTTCCCGGTAACCATGCGATGAACGAGGTGTACGGGGGTGAGCGGGGCTGTCTGCACTGGGGTCTGGGGTTGACGCCGTTCACGCAGTTCCATCTGGACATCATTTCGCCGGACACGACCGTGTACACGGAGTCGGGTGAGGTGGTGCTGGGTGACAAGGGTGGTGCGGCGCGGGTGAGGATGGCGGCGGCCTGAGGGCCGGCTGCCGGGATCTCACTCTCACGGTTTTCGGTGTGGCGCGAGCCCCTCTTCGTGGTGTGTTGGCCGTGATGGCCCCCTCCGGTGCGGTGTTGCCGGGGTGCGGTGGCCGGGTGCGGTGAGAGGGGGGTTGCGGGCCGGCCCGGGTGTTCGGTGTGGGTGTGCCGCCGGCCCGGGTGGTGCTTGCGGGCGGTGTGCCGCCCGCGGGAGCGAATCCACGACGGAGGGAGGTGTGGGCCGTGAAGAAGACGATCAAGGTGCGTAAGAACAGCAACTACCTGGGCACCCTCCTGGGCTGAGCCCGGTGACCGGTGACCGGTGACCGGCTCCGGTGAATCGTTTCTGCCGACCACGTCCCACCCCGGGAAGGTTCTCCTTCCCCCTCCCTTTCTTCGCTCTTCCCGATTCTCTTTCTTCCTCTCTCCCGGGTGCCCTCTGTGCGGCACCACGGCGCCTTCCCCCTCTCTTCGTCTCCCGCTCGTTTTTCCTCCCGCGCCGCTCGTGTCCTTGTCCGGGCCCGTGTTCTTGCTGCTGCGCTGCTTGTGGGGCGTGTCCCCCGGCGGCGCGGTACGAGGCAGGGCCGGCAAGGGGCCGGCGGGCGGGGTGGGGCGGGTGGCAGTGGCGGGGGCGGGCGGCCCGCATCGAGAGGCGGACGACCGAGAACCGGGCCGGGGCCGGGGCGGGGTGGTGCGGGTGGACGGCGGTGGAGCGGCGCCGGCCGGTGACCTCGATGGTGATGCGAGTACGGGAGGGGGGTGTGGGCCGTGAAGAAGACGATCAAGGTTCGTAAGAACAGCAACTACCTGGGCACCCTTCTGGGCTGAGCCCAGCTGGTGGTCCCCGGTGTGACTGGTGCGAGTACGGGAGGGGGGTGTGGGCCGTGAAGAAGACGATCAAGGTTCGTAAGAACAGCAACTACCTGGGCACCCTTCTGGGCTGAGCCCGGTAGTGGTCCCGTGTGACTGGTGCGAGTGCGGGAGGGGGGTGTGGGCCGTGAAGAAGACGATCAAGGTTCGTAAGAACAGC
>NZ_JBHXRU010000217.1:0-1272 GCF_042716255.1 Streptomyces sp. NPDC058662
ACCATGGCGCGGGGGGTGGGGTTTGGGTCGCCGGCGGGGCCCTTGCTCCTACCCGCCGGGGGGTCGGGGTGGGGGGGGGGGGTTGGGGTTGGGGCTCCGCCCCTGGCCCCGCGCCTCAAGTGTCGGCGGGGCTGGGGGTGGGTGCGGGTGGGGGGGGTGGGGCTGCGCCCCGGCCCGCGCTCACCAGGGGCGGCGGGGGTGGAGGGGCCAGGGGGATGGGGGACGGGGGACAAGTCAAGGGGGTGGTGGGGGTGGGGGGCATCAACCGATTGGATGACATGGGGGTCAGCCGGTGCGGGGCGTGGAGGGAGCCGGTACGGGGACGGGGTGGCGGGGGGTTCGGGGGGAGGCTTGGAGCAGTGGAAGGGCCGGGCCGCTCAGCAGCGGCCGAAAGCGGTCCGATTCCCGCCGCTCCCGCCGCTCAGCAGTGGTGGAAGTGGTTCGGTCCCGCCGGTTCTGCCGCTCAGCAGTGGTGGAAGTGGTTCGGTCCCGCCGGTTCTGCCGCTCAGCAGTGGTGGAAGCGGTCCGGTCCCGCCGGTTCTGCCGCTCAGTAGCGGTGGAAGCGGTCCGGTCCCGCCGATCCGCCGCGTGGCCCGTGCCCCCGTGTCGCCGTCCCCAGGAGCAGAGATGAACACCCGCACCCGTGTCCTCACCGGTACCGCCCTCGCCGTCGCCCTCGGCGCCGGGACCTTCGGCGCCGTCAGCGCCACCGCCGCTCCCGCGGCGCAGGCCGAGTCCGCGCCGGTCCTCGCCGCCGCCAAGAAGGACGACGGCAAGAACTTCACGACCACCACGCACCTCACCGTCGACGCCGCCACCCGCGCCGCCCAGGCCGCGCTGGACGCCGCCGAGAAGGAGAACCAGCGCGTGACGGTCGCCGTCGTGGACCGCAACGGCAACACCCTCGTCACCCTGCGCGGCGACGGCGCCGGCCCGCAGTCCTACGAGTCGGCGGAGCGCAAGGCCTTCACCGCCGTGTCCTGGAACGCGCCGACCTCCGTGCTCGCCGGCCGGCTCGCCCAGACCCCGAACCTGAAGGACATCCCCGGCACCCTCTTCCTCGGCGGCGGCACCCCGGTGCAGGCCGACGGCGCCCCGGTCGCGGGCATCGGTGTGGCCGGCGCCCCGAGCGGCGACCTCGACGAGAAGTTCGCCAAGGCCGGTGTCGACGCCCTGAACCGGTAGTCGGCCAGGCCCCGCCGCGAGGCGCGGCCCCCGGCGGGGCACGGCCCCGCCGCGAGGCGCGGCCCCCGGCGGGGCACGGCCTCACCG
>NZ_JBHXRU010000218.1:0-1259 GCF_042716255.1 Streptomyces sp. NPDC058662
CCAGATGTGGAAGCCCGGTAACGGGTGAAGCTGACTGGTACTAATAGGCCGAGGGCTTGTCCTCAGTTGCTCGCGTCCACTGTGTTAGTTCTGAAGCAACGAACAGTTGCTGGTTTCTAGAGCTAGAACATAACTACAAAGTGTGCTTGTTCGCTCGAAACCGATAGGGTTTCGGTGGTCATAGCGTTAGGGAAACGCCCGGTTACATTCCGAACCCGGAAGCTAAGCCTTTCAGCGCCGATGGTACTGCAGGGGGGACCCTGTGGGAGAGTAGGACGCCGCCGAACAATCTTTCAAGGACCCTTGGTCCAGCGTTCAACGCTGGACCAAGGGTCCTTTTTTGTTTTTCACCTCTTTACGCCGAAGCGCGGCCATGGGTTGGTTGCGCGAGAATGACTAGCGGTACCCCGAAGACAGGAGTCACACCCATGTCCAACTCTCCCGACGATCGTCCGGAGCGCGAGCCTCGGCGCAACGACGGCGGTGACAGGGGCGGCTACCGCGGGGGCCGTGACGACCGTGGCGGCGACCGTCCCCCGTTCCGTCGTGACGACCGTGGCGGTCGCCCGGCCGGCGCCAGTGGCGGCAGTGGCGGCGGCTTCCGTCGTGACGACCGCGGTGGCCGGCCCGCCGGTGGCAGCGGTGGCGGCGGTGGTTTCCGTCGTGACGACCGCGGTGGCGACCGCCCGTCCTTCCCGCGCCGTGAGGACGACCGTGGTGGACGTCCCTCCAGCGGTGGTGGCGGCGGTTTCCGTCGTGACGACCGTGGTGGCGACCGCCCGTCGTACCCGCGTCGTGATGACGACCGCGGTGGGTTCCGTGGCGGCCGTGACGACCGTGGCGGCGACCGTCCCTCGTACCCGCGCCGTGAGGACGACCGTGGTGGACGTCCCTCCAGCGGTGGTGGCGGCGGTTTCCGTCGTGACGACCGCGGTGGCGACCGCCCGTCATACCCGCGTCGTGATGACGACCGCGGTGGGTTCCGTGGCGGCCGTGACGACCGCGGCGGCGACCGCCCCTCCTTCCCGCGCCGTGAAGACGACCGTGGTGGCCGTCCCTCCAGCGGTGGTGGCGGCGGTTTCCGCCGCGACGACCGCGGTGGCGACCGTCCCTCGTACCCGCGCCGTGAAGACCGTCCCTCCTTCCCGCGTCGTGATGACGACCGAGGCGGGCGTCCCTCCAGCGGTGGTGGCGGCGGTTTCCGTCGTGACGACCGCGGAGGCGCCCGGCAGTGCTTCGCGGTTCTTGTAGACGCCGGA
>NZ_JBHXRU010000219.1:0-1223 GCF_042716255.1 Streptomyces sp. NPDC058662
ATGATTTCAGGGCGGGGCGGCGAAGGTTCGTGAATGCGAGGCGGGTCGAGATGGTAGCTCGACCCGCCTCGCTGAGACACCGCACAACGATCTGGGAGTGTCCACGGTGATTATCGTTCGTCCTGAGGCCTATCGCCAGTACGGGAGCGGCCGTAACCATTTTGTTCTTGTGTTGGAAAACAAGTTCGCCGCGTCCTTCCGGATCGAGTCGTCTTCCCGTTACGGGGAGGGTGTGGTCGTGGTGGCGGATGTGGGTGAGTCGTTGACGCAGGTGTTGCGTTCGCGGGTCCCGGCGGGCAGTGATGTGCTGGTCGTCTCCTCGGATGAGGGTTTGTGGGGTGCGCCGGCGGTGGAGGTGGGTCCTTCACGGGCGGTCGCGGTGGTGCGTGTGGGGTCGGGGGCGTTGGCGCTGGATCAGGCGCGGGCGGTGGTGGAGTCTTTGGAGAAGGCTGATCCGCAGGCGATCGAGGGCGCACAGCGTTCGCTGGTCGCAGCGTTGGGTGGGGACGGTCGGGCGTTGGTGTTGGAGGACGTCTTGACTTCGTCGGTGGCGAAGTTGGCGTTCCCGGGGGCGCGTTGGTCGTTCTCGGATCCGGGTGTGTTCACGCCGGGTGCGGTGAGGTCGGTGTCGGCGGGCCGTGAGCGGCTGGCGGCGGATTCGGTGGGCACGGTGGTGTCGGGGCAGATCGCGGTGAAGGGTTGGCCGCTGGTGACGGCGCGGTCGGCTGGTGCCGGGCGTTGTCAGGAGTTGTTCGAGCGGTTGTCGTCGTTGTCGCATTATCCGTTGGTGCTGACCGTCGAGGACGGTGTGGTGCGGGATTTGAAGGCGGCGGAGGCGGGTTCCTCGCAGGCGGCGGACGCGTTGCGGGAGTTGTTCGCTGTGGATGCGGGGCATGGGCGGGTGTTCGGTGTGGAGTTCGGGTTGAACCGGGCCGCTCCGCAGTTGCCGTTCAATTGCGAGTCGAATGCGGCCAGTACGGGCAAGGCCGCGGTGTCGGTGCATCTGGTGTTGGGTTCGGTGCCGTTGACGGAGTTCCAGATCGTGTTGGAGTGCGCGACCAGTACGCTCTCGTGGGCGGACGGCGGCGCCGCGTTGGCGGGGGCGGGTACGGCGGTGGAGGAGCGTCCGCGTCGGCGGATGAACCGGGTGACCGCGGCCAGCTGCGGCTGCCACTGACATGTCCCCACCCGGCCCCGCGACCCACCCCGGGCCCGCGGCCGGG
>NZ_JBHXRU010000220.1:0-1183 GCF_042716255.1 Streptomyces sp. NPDC058662
AGCGCCGGCGGGGCGCGCGGCGGGTCGGGCGGGGGCGGCGCCGGGTCCGGGGCGAGCACGAGGTACCCGACCAGGGCGGCGGCGGCCGCCGCCAGCCCGGCCAGGGGCATCCGCAGGAACCGCAGGCGGACCCCGGGGAACCTCCGCAGGTGCGGTCCCGGCGGATCGGCGGGACGCAGCTCCCGGACGGTGATCCCGGCCGCCCGCGCGTCGAGGGCCAGCCGCAGCCGCAGTTCGACGGGGACGGGGCGGTCCCCGTCCGAAGACGTCGTACGGGTCATATCTGTCCCTCCAGGATCCGTTCCAGCGCGTCCAGGGCGCGGCTCGCGTTCGATTTGACCGCCCCCCTGCTGATGCCGAGCGTGCTCGCTATCTCCGCCTCGCTGAGGTCGGCCCAGTACCGCAGCACCAGGACCTGCCGCCGGCGCGGGCTCAGCCGGCCGAGCGCGGCGAGGACCTCGCGGTGCGCCTCGTCGAGCACGACGTGCGCCTCCGCCGACGGCGCCTCGGCCGCCCTCGGCGGGATCCACGCACGCGCGGTGCGCCGGCGGCGCAGCACCGAGCGCGAGGTGTTGACCACGGCGGTGCGCAGGTATCCGAGGGCGTTGTCCACCTCGGACACCTGCTCCCCGTGGCGCCGGTAGAGCGCTGTGAAGGCGTCCTGGACCACGTCCTCGGCGGTGGCTAGGTCGTCCACGAGCAGCACCGCGAGCCGGACCATGCGCAGCCGGTGCGCGTGGTAGAGCGCGGTGACGGTGGGGGGCGGCTCCCCCGGACCGGGGCCGCGGCCCCTTCCGGCGGTGAACTCGTAGGCGTACGGGTCCCCGGGCGAGGGCGGCGGCGCCGGTGCCGGCGGGGCGCCGCGCTCGCGGCGCAGGAACGACCACAGGCCCCGCCGTACCCGGTCGAGCGCGGGTACGGCGGGGCCGGCTGTCGGTATGACGTGGAGCACGGGGGTCCTCAGCCGTCGGCGCGGCGCCGCACGGCGTACAGGGTCGCGGCGCCGGCGGCGACGAGCCCGGCCGCCCCGGCCCCCAGTGCGGCGGTGGTCGCGGAGGAGCCAGTATGCGCGAGCTCCGGCACGGCGGGCGAAGCGGCGGGGGCGGGCGCCCCGCTCGGAGCCGCGGCGGACGGTGCGCCGGCCGCGCCCGGCACGGCCGGGGCCGCGCTCGGAGCCGCGCTC
>NZ_JBHXRU010000221.1:0-1142 GCF_042716255.1 Streptomyces sp. NPDC058662
GGCTCCCGCCGCAGCGCCGGCCCCGGCCGCCGCTCCGGCTCCGGTGACCCCGGCTCCGGCCGCCGCTCCCGCGGCCGCCGGCGACGAGGGCGCGTACGTGACCCCGCTGGTGCGCAAGCTCGCCTCGGAGTCCGGCGTGGACCTGTCCGCGGTCTCGGGCACCGGTGTCGGTGGCCGCATCCGCAAGCAGGACGTCCTGGCCGCCGCGGAGGCCGCCAAGGCCGCCGCCGCCCCGGCCGCGGCTCCGGCCGCCCCGGCCGCGAAGGCCGCCGCCGCCCCGGTCTCGGAGCTGCGCGGCCAGACGGTCAAGATGACCCGCATGCGCAAGGTCATCGGCGACAACATGATGAAGGCCCTGCACTCGCAGGCGCAGCTCAGCTCCGTGGTCGAGGTGGACATCACCAAGATCATGAAGCTGCGCGGCAAGGCCAAGGACTCGTTCCTGTCCCGTGAGGGCGTCAAGCTCTCGCCGATGCCGTTCTTCGTCAAGGCCGCTGCCCAGGCGCTGAAGGCCCACGCGGTCGTCAACGCCCGGATCAACGAGGACGAGGGCACGATCACCTACTTCGACTCGGAGAACATCGGCATCGCCGTGGACTCCGAGAAGGGCCTGATGACCCCGGTCATCAAGGGTGCGGGCGACCTCAACCTGGCGGGCATCTCCAAGGCGACCGCCGACCTGGCCGCCAAGGTCCGCGGCAACAAGATCACGCCGGACGAGCTGTCGGGCGCGACCTTCACGATCAGCAACACCGGCTCGCGCGGTGCGCTGTTCGACACGGTCATCGTGCCGCCGAACCAGGTCGCCATCCTGGGCATCGGCGCCACCGTCAAGCGTCCCGTGGTCATCGACCACCCGGACCTCGGCGAGACCATCGCGGTGCGCGACATGACGTACCTGACCCTGTCCTACGACCACCGCCTGGTGGACGGCGCGGACGCGGCCCGGTACCTCTCGGCCGTGAAGGCGATCCTTGAGGCCGGCGAGTTCGAGGTCGAGCTCGGCCTCTGAGGCCGGATCACCACGCGGCGGGCCCGGCCCGCAGGGGTCGGCCTGTAACGAGCCTCACCGTCGGGGGCCCCGACCGGGCATGACTAGCGCCTGGGGCGGCTACACATGTAGGAGCCCACGATACCACAAG
>NZ_JBHXRU010000222.1:0-1040 GCF_042716255.1 Streptomyces sp. NPDC058662
CTCCACGCCCCCCGGGGCGGGGCGCGGCCGCCGGGGGGGGGGGGTGTCCGCCGGGGGGCCGGCACGGGGGGTGGGCGGGCCGGGGGGGGGCGGGCCCCCCCCCGGCCCCCGCCGGGGGGCGGCGCCGGGGGGGGCCCCCGGCTCCGTCGCGGCCGCCGAGGACCCCGTACGGCCCGGCCCCGCGGTGCCGACCCAGCGGGGTCCGGGCCGGCTGCTCCGCAAGAGCGCGCCCGCCCCGCGCCCGGCGGCGGAGCCCGGGAACGTGCCGCCGCACCTGGCGGGGCTCGACGAACTCGGGCCGTCCGGCGGGGAGGAGCCCGACTGGTGGCGGGTCGCCCCCGGCGCGTACGGCGCGGGCCCGCAGGTGGAGGGCTTCGCGGGCGGCATCGAGATCCCGGACCTGTTCAAGGAGGACCCGGCGGACCCGGAGGAGGAGCCGGCGCCGGCGGAGCCCCCGGCCGGTCCTGCCGGGGGGCGGGCGCGCACCGCCGTACGGTTCCTGCGGGAGCGGCGGCGCGCGGCGAAGACCGCGGCGGCCGCGGCCGCGGCGAAGGCGGCGGGCCCGGAGGCGGGCGCCGCGGCCGTGGTGGGACGGGCCCGGCCGAACGCGCTGCTGCTGCTGGCCGCCGCCCTCCTCGTCGTCGGCGCGGCCGGCGGCTACTGGCTGCTGCTCGCCGTCGGCGGACTCCTCCCCTTCGCCTCCCGCGTGCTCGGGCCCGCCGAACGCAAGTGGGCGGTGTTCGGCCCGATCGGCGCGGTGCTGGTGGGCGCGACGGTGTGGCTGTGGGGGCGGATGGACGGGCGGTGGGGTGCGGCGCTGGCCGACGACCAGCTGAGCGGGGTGCTGGAGGGGATGTGGCCGTGGCTGGTGCGGGGGGCCGCGGTGGCGTCGGCGCTGTACCTGGTGTGGCGCGCCCGGCGGTGACCCCACGGGGCGGCCGCCGCCCTGCCCTCCCGGGGGGGGGCGGCCCCCCCCCCGCGGGGGGCGGGGCCCCCCGGGCGGGGGGGGGGGGGGGGGGCGGGCGCCCCCCCCCCGCGCG
>NZ_JBHXRU010000223.1:0-1030 GCF_042716255.1 Streptomyces sp. NPDC058662
GGGTGGTGTCTGGGGTGTCCGGGTCGGTGTTCGGTGTGGGTGGTGTGCGGGTGTCGGATGTGGGGGCGGGTGGGGTGGCGTTGTGGGAGCGGCGGTTTCGGGCGGCGCGTTTCACGTTGCCGGCGTGGGCGAAGAGTGCTCCGGATCGGTGTGTGTTCGTGGGGGACGGTTCGGGGCGGGCGCAGGTGTACTGCTGGGATCGTGGGGCGGGCACGGTGCGGCAGGTGACCGAGGGGGCGTCGGGGGTGGCGCATTGCGCGATCGAGGCGTCGGGTGAGGCGGTGTGGTGGTTCGCCGATACCGGTGGGGATGAGTTGGGGCAGTGGATGCGTCAGCCGTTCGGGGGCGGCCCCGATACGCCGGCGATCGTGGGGGCGGACGCGTACTGGCAGGCGGGGCTGGCGATCGGGCTGCGGGGACACGCTCTGGTGGGGCGTTCCACCGAGGAGGGCACGACGGTGTCGCTGGTGGGTCCCGACGGGCGGGCGAGGGTGTTGTACGGGCATGAGGAGCCGGCGTACGCGGTGGATCTCTCGCGTGATCTGACGCTGGCGGTGATCGCGCACAGTGAGCGTGGTGATCTTTTCGATCCGGGGGTGCGGGTGGTGTCGGTGGCCGACGGGTCGCCGGTGGCGGATCTGGAGGGGGAGGCGGTGGGTTTTTGCCCGGTGCCCGGTGACAACCGGTTGCTGCTGCTGGAGGGGCGGGGCGACGGGTGGGAGCCGGCGCTCTACGACGTGGCGTCCGGGGTGTGGGAGCGCCACACGCTGGGGCTGGCGGGGGAGACGTCGGTGGAGTGGGCGCAGGACGGGGCGTCGTTGCTGGTGGTCCAAGACCATCGGGCGCGGTCGCGGATGTACCGGTTCGTGCTGGCCTCAAGCACGTTGGAGGAGTTGGAGGTGGCGCCGGGGACGGTGGAGCATGCGCGGACCCGGCCGGGGGGCGGGGTGTGGATGCTGTGGTCCGACTCGGCGCATCCGCCGGTGTTCACGGCGTTGGGTGAGGAGGAGCCCGGGTTCCCGGCGGGTGA